>CAYPSH010000134.1:0-4945 GCA_964413445.1 uncultured Acetatifactor sp. | reverse complement strand
TTGACAGTGTGATCGTCACGGCGCCGATCATCTATTTCCTGTCTGCGTTGTTTTTATAATAGAATGACCACGGAAAGGATCGTTTATGAAAAAAATTGCTGTTTTAGGTTCCACAGGCTCCATCGGCACTCAGACGCTGGAGGTGGTGCGCTCAAATCCTGATCTTGAGGTGGCAGCGTTAGCTGCGGGGACCAGTGTGGAAAAGATGGAGAAACAGATCAGGGAATTTCATCCGGCTGTGGCGGCCATGTGGACCGAGGAAGCCGCCGCGGATTTAAAAAGCCGGGTGGCGGATCTGAATGTGAAGATTGTTTCCGGCATGGAGGGGCTTTTGGAGATTGCCGTTTTGCCCGAGAGTCAGGTGCTGGTCACTGCGATCGTGGGCATGATCGGCATCAGACCTACGATCGCCGCGATCAAAGCGGGAAAGGACATTGCGCTGGCAAACAAGGAAACGCTGGTGACGGCGGGTCATATCATCATGCCGCTCGCAAAGGAATGCGGTGTCTCCATCCTGCCGGTGGACAGTGAACACAGTGCGATCTTTCAGTCTCTGAACGGAGAACCGAAAGACAGGATAGAAAAAATCCTGCTGACAGCCTCCGGCGGCCCCTTCAGGGGGAGGACGAGAAAAGATCTGGAAGCCATACAGGTGGAGGATGCCTTAAAGCATCCAAACTGGGCAATGGGCCGGAAGATCACCATTGATTCCTCCACCCTGGTCAACAAGGGACTTGAGGTTATGGAGGCAAAATGGCTGTTTGGCGTAGATCTTGACCGGATAGAGGTGGTGGTGCATCCCCAGAGCATCATCCATTCCGCCGTTCAGTATGTGGACGGTGCCATCATTGCGCAGCTTGGTACCCCGGATATGAAGCTGCCGATCCAGTACGCGCTTTTTTATCCTGACAGAAGACCCATGGAAGGAAAGCGGGTCAACTTTTTTGAACTGGGCCAGCTGACCTTTGAGAAGCCTGACACAGATACCTTTGCAGGGCTGAAGCTCGCCTACAGGGCGGCAGAGGCGGGAGGCAGCATGCCTACTGTATATAATGCCGCAAATGAAAAGGCGGTTGCCCTGTTCTTAGACCGGAAGATCAGCTATCTGCAGATACCGGAGCTGATCGGCGAGGCAATGGAGCACCACAGGACGATCGCAGATCCTGATGTGGAGCAGATACTGGAGGCCGAGGCGGAAGCCTATGAATATATTGCAGGAAGGATTAAGATGTAGATGGTCACTTTGATTTTATTTATTGTCATATTCGGTGTGGTCGTGATCGCACATGAATTCGGTCATTTCCTGATCGCCCGGGCAAACGGCATACATGTGGTAGAGTTTGCGATCGGTATGGGGCCGAATCTCGTTTCCTTTCAGAAAGGGGACACAAAGTATTCTATCAAAATTTTCCCCATAGGCGGCGCCTGCATGTTTGAAGGGGAGGACGGACTGAACACAAAGGAGGGGGAGGAGCCGTCGGAGGGCTCGTTCCTGAAGGCAAAGGTGTGGAGCAGGATCGCCACGGTGGTGGCGGGCCCTTTCTTTAACTTTATCCTGGCTTTTGTGGTAGCCTTTGTCATGGTCAATATGATGATCGTCAGAGACCCGGTGGCGACAGAGGTTTCCGCGGGCGGCAGTGCCGAGAGCGTCGGCATGCAGGACGGAGACAGGATCATTTCCCTGAATGGGGAAAAGATCAAATTGTTCCAGGAGATTTCCCTGTTTATGCAGGCCTCCTATGACGGCGGCGAGGTGGAAGTTGTGTATGAAAGGGACGGGCAGAAGTACAGCACGACCCTTACCCCACAGTACGATGAGTCTCTCGGAACCTATCTGCTTGGCATCTCCAATGCGGATTTCGTGGAGCCGAAAGGGTTTGACACCCTTCGCTACGCCTGGTATGAAATGCGGTATTCTGTGAAGGCAACCTACAAAAGTTTAGGCATGATGCTCAGAGGGCGGGTCTCCAGACAGGATGTGGCAGGCCCTGTGGGAATCGCGGTGAACGTGGTGGGCAAAACCTACGAGGAGACGAAGGACTACGGATGGCAGAGCGTGCTCTTAAATATGCTGAACATTGTCCTGATGCTCTCGGTGAACCTGGGGATCCTGAACCTGCTGCCGATCCCGGCGCTGGACGGCGGCAGACTCGTCTTTTTGCTGGTCGAGGTGGTGAGGGGAAAACCGGTGCCTCCCGACAAAGAGGGAATGGTCCATTTCATCGGACTTGTGTTTTTTATGATTTTGATGGTTTTTATTTTCTTCAACGATCTGGCAAATATTTTCATCAAATAATTTCAGAGAAGGGGTGCAGCCGCCTCGGGTGCGGCTGCACGCCCGGTCTTACAGAAATCCCAAAGTAAAATCAAACTGTTCAGAAGCATGATCTGTAATTTGTAACACACGAAGGAAAGGATAAGCTTATGGAGTATATTTCTGCGTATTACTGGCAGGAGGGGGAAAATGCTGCTTCCCTTCTTCTGAAACAATGCCGCTACCAGGATATCCCTCTCTTTTTTGCCTGCGTCTGCCCGGGGGAGGATGATAGAGAACAGACTGCGGGTGGATATCTCGCAAGACGGTTGTCGGAATGGTTCTGCGGAATGGATTTTCACAGGGCAGTAAAGGAAGGAGATTTGTTTTTGCGCCGTCAGGCGGTGCGGCTGGAAAACCTTGTCTGTGAGGCTGACAGGGAGCTTTCGGAAGCGGGGCTGAACACTTTTGCAGATACCGGACGGGAACCGAACCCAAAAGGGGGCAGCCCGGGATGCGGCGGGATACTGTGTATCGGGCAGGAATGCCTTCTCTTTGGCAGAGGGGATGTACAGATCCGTCTGCTGAACTGCCGCATGGGAAGACCAAACGGGGAAATGCTTTTGAGCGGCGGACAACAGCTGTGTGTCAGGCAGGCTGTGATGGAGGCGGATATCGGTGTACTTCTGGCTGCGGGAGCCTTCGGAGAAGCTGTGCGGGATACGACGCCGGAGGAAGGGCTGTCTGCCGGTGAGGTGCTGACGCAGAGGCAGGCGGAAAGGCATCTGCGGGAACTGGGAGAGGCGGGGGAGCGCGCCGGAGGGAGGAATATGGCAGCGGTCCTTTTTTACCTCAGGGAAGATTGAGCGGCTTTGGCGCAAAGAGCGTATGCGCAAAGAAATGCGCAGGAATGGAGGTTAAGATGACAAATGAGGAGGTAAGGGACGAGGTCCTGGGAAAGAGAGGGTATCGGAGGCTCAGACTGTTGGGCAGCGGCAGCTTTTCTCAGGTTTATCTTGTAAAAAATTTCAGGGGAGAAAGCTTTGCCTGTAAGATCAGCGGGAATACAGAGCTTTTGCAGAGAGAAGCGGCTGTCCTGCAGCAACTCGACCATCCGCTGTTCCCGGCTTTTGCGGCGTACTGGCAGGAGGGGGAGGGATATCTTGTGATGGAATATGCGGCAGGATGCAGTGCGGAAGAAAAAATCAGGCAAAGAGGCGGCTTTAGTACGGAAAGTGCCGCCGGGATCGGCATGGAGCTGGCCTCGGGGCTTGGGTGGCTGCATGAACAGGCGGGGCTTTTGTACAGAGATCTGAAGCCGGCCAATCTGATCCTGTGCCAGGATGGCAGAGTCAAGCTGGTGGATTTCGGCTGCGTCTGCAGGGTGGGTGAAAAGGTGAACGCAAAGGCAGGTTCCCCCGGCTTTGCCGCTCCGGAACAAATGAGGGAAGGGGAGAGGCTCTGTGCTGCATGCGATGTCTATGGCCTCGGAAAAACGCTGGAGGCTTTGTGCGGAAGCAGAAATATCCGGCAGAAAAAATTCCTGAAAGTGATCGACGCATGTACCAGGGAGGATCCAGGGCTGCGCCTGCCGGATATGAGAAGTGTCATGGCGGCGCTTGGCGGTTGTACAGGGGTAAAAGGACAAGGACGCCGGGAGGACGGATGGGAGAGAGAAATTTTAAAGGGGAACCTGCAGGTGCAAAAAAATATATGGAAAAGTCGCTGTAAAATGACTTGATGTTTTGTAATTTGGCGAGTATACTAGAGAAAGTTTCCGCGTGCGGAAGCACGGTTACTAAAAATGTAACAAAATGGTTACAAAATATCAGGCAGGAAAAGGAGATTTGGTTATGCGTTTTTTTATTGATACCGCAAAGGTAGAGGATATCAAAAAGGCAAATGACATGGGCGTTATCTGTGGAGTTACAACCAACCCATCTCTGATTGCAAAGGAAGGAAGAGTATTTGAGGAAGTGATCGCAGAGATTGCTTCTATCGTGGACGGTCCCATCAGCGGAGAGGTAAAGGCCACCACAGTGGATGCGGAGGGCATGATCCGTGAGGGCAGAGAGATCGCCGCAATTCATCCCAATATGGTAGTAAAGATTCCCATGACAGTAGAGGGCTTAAAGGCATGTAAGGTGCTTTCCTCCGAGGGGATCAAGACAAATGTGACTCTGATCTTCAGCGCAAATCAGGCGCTGCTGGCAGCCCGTGCAGGCGCTACATATGTATCTCCTTTCCTTGGAAGACTGGACGACATCAGCCAGAGAGGTGTGGATCTGATCCGTGAGATCGCTGAAATTTTTGCAGTTGCAGATCTGGATACCCAGATCATCGCCGCAAGCGTGCGCAACCCTATCCACGTGACTGACTGTGCACTCGCAGGTGCCGACATCGCAACTGTCCCCTACGCTGTCATCGAGCAGATGGTAAAGCATCCGCTGACAACAGCCGGGATCGAGAAGTTCCAGGCTGACTACAAAGCTGTATTTGGAGAATAAAGAATAAAAAACAGGTGCTCCGGTATTCCGCCGGGGCACCTGTTTTTGCGCTGTCAGGAAAGTTCGTCCTGTTTGCGCAAAATCGAGAGCCTTACTTCATCTGCTCTTCCTGCTTCTTGATCATACGGCGGACCATCTCGCCGCCGATGGAACCTGCCTCACGGGATGTCAGATCTCCGTTGTA
>CAYPSH010000133.1:0-4950 GCA_964413445.1 uncultured Acetatifactor sp. | reverse complement strand
TACTGGATGGTGATCCCCAGAAAATCGAACTCTTTGATGGGGTCCTGAGATTCCAGACCGAAAAGAGGGATGTGCTCCTCTCTCATGATCTTGTCCAGGTCAAGCCAGGGGGAATACACTCTCTCACACCAGACATCCTCCATGGAATTAAACATATCATACAGGATCTGAATGCCCAGATGGGACATACCGATCTCATAGACATCCGGAAAACACATGGCAAAACGGACTGAGACCTTTGACTTGTCCTTTACCACGGAGTTGACCTCATGCCCGATGTAGCGCTCCGGCTTCTCCACCTTCATCAAAATATCATCTGACAACGCAAGCTTTTCATTCATTAAATCATTCACACTAACTATATTTCCTTTCTATTACCTGCATACCGCCTTCATTTTCTTTACATCTTCCGCGGTGATCTCTATCTTGCTGTAGCGGGCTCTCTCGTAAATGTCGGCCATGCCAGAAGTGCCAAGCCTGGCCTCTGATTCTCTTGCGGTGAAAAGGGACAGCTTCTCCTTCTCACCGTCCGCAAGCACAGCCTCATTTGCCAACAGCTTCTTTTTATATTGTCTCCGTATCCGTTCCGCAGGAGCCAGGAACAGGAACGGGGATCGTCCCTCTTTGGCATGACTTTCTTTTTTTATTTCACATTTTTCCCTGATATCCAAAGCACCGTCACCGGCAGACTCTCCATACTTCATCCGCCGAAACTGCAGGCCGAACCGCTCCTTCAGATAGCGGTAAAGTTTCAGGATCAGCTTAACGGCAAAGAACACCGCGGCGATGTAAAAAGCAGTGACGGCAAGTATCTCAAGTACCTTCCAGAACATGGAGGCTTCGCCTCCGGCCATGGCCATCTCATCCATGGCATTTTCCTGGACAGCCTCCTCCGCACGACTGATCTCCTCTGTAGTGCCTTCCGGCACCAGAGAGATCAAAAAGCGTATAACTGCCACCACCCCTTTTTTTAACCAGGAAAAAATCGTTTCCAGCCAGGTCAGATTGGTGGACAGCACCAACAGAAGGATGCCTGCGAAGGTATACCCCGCCACCAGGCCGAAACCGGAGCGGAACATTTCCTCGGTTGGAATGGAGCCTGAACTGCTCCTGTTCACGGAAAGAAACTCCAGAAAGTGATTCATATAGTGGATCAGCAGATACAGAGCAAAACATCCGATCAGAGTAAAAATATAATAATTATCCCAGTTCCTGTCGCCGACATGATGCATAAAAAAGACACCAAAGACAGAAAGTACAATGCCGAAAGCCGGCGGCAGCGGATTTGTAAACACGGAATCTGCCTTCAGCCGCACCACAAAGGTGTGGATGAAATAGCCCACTCCGCAGGCCGCACAGATCACCCGGCTTGTCGTGTTTGCTGCCGGAAGCACAAAGGCAAACGCCGCAATCGCAAGATTGCAGAGCAGGAAAGGGAAAAAAGGTCTGACTTTTGACCTGACCAGGAAGGTCAATACAGGGAGCACACTGCAGCAGATCCACATGAGGATATCCGGTTTCTCTATGGGAAGATAGCTGGCGACTCCTCCGGTCACTGTCAGCACAAGAGAAAAAAGCATCCAGTGATTCATCTGCTGGGTCAGAAATTCTCCGGCCAGCTCTATTTTGTTTTCGCTTTCTATATGAGCCAAAGAAAATCCCTCCTTAAGATTGCACATGGATCAGTCTGATCTGTTTTTCCAGTTCCGGCACAGGCTCCGGTGCGCTGTTTCCCGACACCGGATAAAACCAGACAAACTCATTTCCGGTCGTGCGGAACTTTTTTAATAAGAGCAGAAAATCCTCATACTGATTGGGAGCCACAAAGCAGGTGATGGTACTTTTCCCCTCGGAGAACAGCCTTTCCTCAAAGGAAGTCGTAAAGTCAGCCACAGGCTTATCCAGATCCAGTCTTGCCAGACCTTTCAGGATGGTGTCAAGCTGGCCGTCTCCCGCCTTCGCCTCCACTTCCATATGCTTTCCGGTGCGGCAGTCCACCCCGTTTCCATAGCAGGACACCTGAATTCCCTGGCTCAGGAAAAAGGAAGAAAGTCCTGCCACAATGCGCAGAGACGCCTCCACACAATCCTCCTTTTTCATGATATTGTCATCCTCCACATTGAAAAAAATGCGGACACTTTTTAAGGAGGTATAATTTTTCTGGTTTACTTTGAGTTCACCGGTTTTTGCGGTCGCCTTCCAGTTGATGCTCCGCATGTCATCAAAGGGCTGATACTCTCTGATGCCACGGTACTCGAAGGGATCCTCCAGCAGGTGACGCTTTGCCAGCACCTCACCGTTTAACTGTACGAGGGACTGCCTGAATTCCTCGCTGTCCCAGGGCTTCGGGTACACGTAGATATAGGTGGACATAGGACTCTCCGCAACCATCTGGTTTGTCAAAAACAGGTCCGATGCCACAAGGCTGATGTCGTCTATGGTGTAGTAGCCTCTTCTGCCGCCCGAAAAATGAAGGACTCTCGTGACTTTTTCCCCGCCGCCGATGCGGAAGATATCATTCCTGTAAAACTGATCGGTTGTGCGGGAACCCTTGCAGTCATCAAAGAGAAGATGCCTGTCGGTCTTGAATTTTACCTTCAGCATGGACAAGGGCAGTCTTTTTCTGTTTTCAATGACCTCTTTTAACTGACCCTGCTCTCCCTCAAAAATGTGTTCGCCGACAAAGGCAATCTTTATGGTCAGCTGCCTCTGCCACAGGCGCTCATAGAGAAGCCGCTGGAGCACAAACAGGAGAAAAAAGACAAGGCCGATTCCCAATATTTTTATCATGCCTTGAAATCCTCAGTGGGTACAGGCGTATTGTCAAGGATCGTCTGCACCAGCTTTTTCGACGCTTCACTCCCGCCTGCGCCGTACCCCAGAACAATGCGGTGGGCAAGGACAGGAACCGCAAGCGCTTTGATGTCATCCGGGGTACAATAATTTCTGCCGTCAAGATATGCGTACGCCTTTGCACAGCGCAAAAGCGCCAGATTCCCTCTCGGGCTGACTCCCATGATCGCCTGCTCGTTTTTACGGGTCGCTTCCACAATGTCCACCATGTAGGAAAGTACACATCTATGGACAAATACCTGATTGGCCTCTTCCTTTGCCTTCTTCAGCTCCTCTGTCGTCAGGACACTCTCCAGCTCCGAAAGGGGTTCCTTTTCCATATAACGCTCCAGAATGGCAAGCTCCTCATCCTTTTCGGGAAGCCCCATGGACAGCTTCATCATAAAGCGGTCCATCTGCGCCTCCGGCAGAGGAAAGGTTCCGGCTGTCTCCACGGGATTCTGGGTGGCTATGACGAAAAAAGGATCGCCCGGAGTGTAGGTTTCCCCGTCAATAGTCACCTGCCTCTCCTCCATACATTCCAAAAGACCTGCCTGGGTCCTGGGAGTGGCACGGTTGATCTCATCCGCAAGAAGGATGTTGGTAAAAACAGGCCCTTTCCGCAGTACGAACTCATTTTTCTGACGGTCAAAAATATTTAAGCCTGTGATGTCACTGGGCAGCAGATCCGGTGTGAACTGAATCCTGGAAAAATCTGCCGTCAGCGATCTTGCCAGAGTCTTTGCAAGCTTCGTTTTTCCTGTCCCGGGGACATCCTCTAAGAGAACATGCCCGTCAGCCAGCAGAGCCGTCAGAAGAAGCCTTGCCGTCTGCTCCTTTCCCACAATGACCCTGGCAATGTTGCCAAGCACCTTATCCCCCAAAAGCTTTCCGCTGTTTTCCATGTGATTTTACTCTCCGCATTCTGATTATTTCCCCAGAAAACTTGCGTTTTCCAGATGTATGTTGCAGTTCAGGAACCAAGAATAACTCAGCCGCTCCCCGGCATCATTTAATTCTTAGGTGCTTTAGCACCTTGGACGCATTTCGCTCACTCCAAACGCAACGGTACATAAGATTGCAAAGTACGCAATCTAAGTACCGGCGTTCTCCGAATGCCCTCGAATCAAACAATGCCGGGTTCTGGCTTCGAGTAAATGGCTCATTATAGTTCAACAAGAAACTCGAGCCCGGTGGACGACCAATGTTTGTTTTGCGAAGACTGCCGATGCCGTGGAGATGAGACCCGTGAGGGTGGGCTCCCCTCCAGAGCCCGCCCGAATCGACCTGGGGCTCATCGGAACGTCCGGCATCGGGTCAAGCAAACACAAATGTTGGTCGTCCATCCGGGCGAGTTGGCCTCGAATATGGTCAGGCCATCCGGCCGTCTTTAGCCTCGAATATGGTCATTATATCATAACAAAAGGTTCTGTAAAAGGGTCGGCTTTCATATTCTGTAATAAAGTTGTACAGGGAGTTTCTCTATGAATTCTGTCTCCAGGGATCAAAAGCTGCTTCTCACGGCACAGGTACGCTCCAGATACAGCAAAATGCAGGCGGATTTAAGTGACAGGGAACAGATCCTGTACGGGCGGATTTCGGGCAGAAATGCCCTGCAGCAGACTGCAGGGGAAACCGAAGCGTCCGCCCCGCATTCCGGTCTGAAAGTGCGCTTTCTTATCGCGATCCTTCTCTTTTGCGCCTTCCTGGTCCTGGACCGGAATCATCTGAATGTGGCGGGAATCACCGCGGAGGATTTCTGTCAGGCAATTTCTGTTGATTATGAAGCCGCGGCGGAGGAATGGATCGAAACCATGACCAGCCAGTTGTCGGAGCCATCCACTTAAATTCGTGCGCACCCGCCGGAGGCATTTTTCTAAAGCAATCCGCAGAGGTAGGAAAAGGCATTTAAAATTGTCTTCTGTTGTTTCCCTGCAATGAAATAATAATCCATCTGCTCCGACTCTGTGCAGACATAAGAGCCATAGGCGGGGATATCACAGAAGATCACATTGCCGCTTGCCGCAGGCAGAAGCCCGTAGCCCTTGTCCGACAGGATGAAGGGAAGTGAAGGGCTGCTTTTTGCGGCGATATAGCGGGCAGAGCCACGCAGCTTTA
>CAYPSH010000132.1:0-4971 GCA_964413445.1 uncultured Acetatifactor sp. | reverse complement strand
AACTTGGAAGGAGAGCATGGACATGGGTGTCAGCTTTGAAGGATATCCCGGGATAACGAAGGAGGAGATAAACGCGGCGCTGGATTTCTGCAATCGGCAGATCCTGCACATCCTGCCGGATTTTACGGACAAATTCCAGCAGGCATACAGCGTGGACGGCTTCTATCCGCCTGTGGACAATACGGACTGGACGAACGGTTTCTGGACAGGAGAGATCTGGCTTGCCTATGAGTATTCCCACGATGAGAGGCTGAAGGAGGCGGCTCAGATACAGGTTCATGATTTTAAGAACCGTATAGACAAGAAGATCAATGTGGATCATCACGACATGGGCTTTCTCTATTCCCCCTCCTGTGTGGCGGCATACAAGCTCACCGGAAACACGGAGGCAAGAGAGGCCGCGATCAAGGCTGCGGATCAGCTGATCGGCAGATATCAGCCGGTCGGAAAATTCATTCAGGCATGGGGCCCCATGAATGCGCCGGAGAATTACAGGCTGATCATCGACTGCCTGCTCAACCTCCCCCTTTTGTACTGGGCGAGCGACGAGACAAAGAACGAAAAATACAGGGAGACAGCGGAGAACCATATTCACACGGCTGTGGCAAATGTGATCCGGGAGGACTATTCCACCTGGCATACCTTTTTCTTTGATCCCAGGACAGGAGCGCCGGATCATGGGGCGACCTGTCAGGGCTACCGCGACGGCTCCGCCTGGGCCAGAGGGCAGGCGTGGGGCGTCTACGGGCTTGCGCTGGCGTACAAATACACAAAGCGGGAGGAGTATGTTGACCTGTTTCGGCATGTGACGGAATATTTCCTGACGCATCTGCCGAAGGATCTGATCCCCTACTGGGATCTGGAGTTTACCGACGGAGATGACCAGCCGAGGGATTCCTCCTCCGCCTCCATTGCAGCCTGCGGCATGCTGGAGATGAGCAAATACTTAAGACCGCAGGAAGCGGAGCATTACAAAAAAGTTGCCTCCAGGCTGATGAAGGCAGTTTATGACAGATGTGCGGTAAAGGATATGTCCAAGTCAAACGGACTGGTGCTGCACAGTACCTATTCCAACCACTCTCCTTACAATACCTGCCATCACTGCGGCGTAGATGAGTGTAATGCCTGGGGGGATTACTTCTATATGGAGGCGCTCACCCGGCTTAGCAGGGACTGGGAATTATACTGGTAGCGGGCCGCAGTACATACGAGACGAAAAAAATAAAAAAAATTAAATAAAATGCAATGTAAAGCCTAAAACATTGGGTCAAATTAGCCGTATCTATATTATAATAGTAACAAAAATATTCTCTAAGTACATAAGTTGATTGATTTGCGAAGGAGGAGCAGATATGGAAGGTACAAAGAGTAGATTCGGCATTAGGACGCAATTGATGGGACTGGCAATTCTTCCTACTTTTGTGATCGCACTGGTTGTGTTGCTGTTTGCAAGGCGGAGCCTGTCGGACGGACTGAACACGCAGGAAATTCACGGGCTGGAGCTTCTGGCGACTTCGGTCAGAGCGTCATACGAAAACATGGAAGGCAATTTTTCACTGAATGAAGAAAACCATCTGATGAAGGGTGACACAGACCTTTCTGAGGATATGCGTGTGATTGATGAGTATGTGTCCGGGACAGATGCGGAAATAACGATCTTCTACGGCAAGACAAGAAGACTGACCTCCATTACCGATTCCGCGACGGGTGAACGCATCGTCGGCACAGATGCCTCCGATGAGGTGTGGAGCGTCGTGCAGAAAGGGCAGAGTTATGAGGCCACGAACCTGATCGTAAACGGGCAGAAATATTCGGCCTTCTACTTGCCATTGGAGGATTCTGATGGTAAAATTATAGGGATGGTATTTGCCGGTGAACCCAGTGAAAGCATCGACAGCTACATATCCGGAAAGACCAGACAGTTTACTCTGGTCACTGCATGTCTGATGGTTGTACTGATCCTTCTCGGCGGAGTGATGGCAAACACCATCGCAGGCAGCCTTGTGAAGACACGTGAGACTCTGCTGCACCTGGGCAGGGGAGAACTTGATATCAGGCTGGACCAGTCGGTTTTGAAGCGCCGTGATGAGATCGGAGATATGGCCAAGGCCGCGGAGAACCTTGTCGAGAAATTAAAAGAAATCGTGGGAAGTCTGAAGAAGGCTTCCACAGAGTTATATGAAACGGGAAATTCCCTGGATGTCATGGCGTCCAGATCCAGTACCTCCACGGCTGAGATCAGCCGGGCGGTGGAAGATATCTCCAAAAGTGCTGTGTCTCAGGCAGAGAAGATTGAGTCGGCCTCTGCAGAGATCTCCGGCATGGGCGAGAGGATCGGAGAAATCGTGGACAATGCCGGCAGCCTGACGGACGCATCCAGAAGGATGAGCGCCGCGGAAGAGGCGTCCACAAAGACCATGGAAAACTTAAGCGCGTCCAATGACCGGACCAGCGCGGCCATCAGCAGTATCGGAGAACAGATCCGGCTGACTGACGAGTCCATCAAGAGGATCAGTGCGGCGACTGAGCTGATCACCTCCATCGCCTCCCAGACGAATCTGTTGTCACTGAATGCTTCGATCGAGTCCGCGAGAGCAGGTGAGGCGGGAAAGGGCTTTGCGGTTGTGGCGATGGAAATCCAGAAGCTTGCTGTACAGTCTAATGACGCTGCGGTTGAGATCCAGCAGGTTATCGACACTCTTCTTGAGGAGTCGGGAAAGACCATGGAAGAGATGCACGATGCGGAAGATCTCATGAAAGATCAGCAGAAGAAGCTGGACGATACAAAGGCGAAGTTCAGCGAAGTGAGCAGCGGCATCAGCGTATCCATAGACGGAACAGAGAAGATCCGTACTTCAGCGGATTCCTGCAATGAGGCGAGAGCAACCGTCATGGAGGTCATCGCCAATCTGTCCGCCATCTCGCAGGGTAATGCAGCATCCTCACAGGAGACAATGTCCTCTATGCAGGAGCTGAATGAGACCAGCAGAATGCTGGCGGATAAGGCTGGTAAGCTGAAAGAGATTTCCCAGGTGCTCAATGAGGATATGAAGTTCTTTAAGCTTTGAGGAACTATCCAAATAATAAAAGAATCTGGTGTTTATGTATGAAGATCGAACGAATTGATGACAAGACAGTGAGATGTTTTTTGTCAAATGAAGAGCTGGAGCAATATGACATTGACTACAAGGATTTTGTCATGCGCAGCGAAAAAGCAAAAGAGGTGGTACAGGAGATCATAGAACAGGCTGAGGAGGAAGTGGGCTACAAGCCTCCCAAATTTGCCTTTGATCTGCAGATCATGATGCTTCCGGAACAGGGGCTCGTTCTTACTTTTTCTGAGAGGGAGCCGGACGGTGAGAAGCTGATGGCATGTCTGAAGGAAATGAAAAAGGTGCTTCAGCAGGTAAAGGAAAATGTGGGTGCAAAGGATCAGGCGGAGCCTGCAAAAAAGCAGGAAGAGCAGCAGGAGGCTGCTGCGAAAGAGCCTGAGCTTGCGATCTTTGCCTTCGCGACAGTCCGCGACGTGATGGATTATGCCTCCGTCCTGCCTGCGGGCTTACGCATTGACAGTGAATTGTACGAGATGGACGATGTGTTCTATCTGTTCCTGAAAAAAGGGCATGCGTCCTACAACCGCTACAGCAGAGCCTGCGTACAGGCCATGGAGTTCGCGGACATGTGTACGGCGGACGAAAAGCAGGCACTCTGGATACAGGAGCACGGCACCTGTCTGATCGCGGAAAAGGTTGTGAAGAAGCTTCGCAGATAGGCATTGACAAGAGCCGCCTGTTTGCACTACAATCACATAGATACAGATGTGACGAAGAAGAGGAATAGTATGGAAGGAAAGCATCCCAGAGAGAGGGCATGGCGCGGTGTGTGCTGCGCGGCTGAAAAGCCCTTATGCAGAAGTTCCGGAACCCGCCTCGGAGTCCTGTGTGAAACGGATAGCCCGCAAAGCACAGCGTAAGCCGGCGTTAACGGCGCAAGAGATGGATGCGCAGGCATCAAACAGGGTGGTACCGCCGGGTTTTCGGTCCCTTTTAGGAGGGAGGAAAACCCGGCTTTTTGCTTTATCGAAAAAGCGTCCTGGAAAAGGGATATTGCCGCTCATCGGCAGATCTTCAGGCCGCAGATCAAAATGAAAACAGCGCGAAGGAGCGCAGAAATGAGGGAAAAGATGGCAGAGAAAGACACAAACAAAAAAATGGTGGAAGCGATCACATCCATGGATGTGGATTTTGCCCAGTGGTACACGGATGTGGTGAAAAAGGCGGAGCTGATCGACTACACTTCCGTCAAGGGCTGTATGGTGATCAAGCCTGCAGGCTATGCGATCTGGGAGCTGATCCAGAAGCAGCTGGACGAGAGATTCAAGGAGACAGGGGTGGAGAACGTGTATCTTCCCATGTTTATCCCTGAGTCCCTGCTCCAGAAGGAGAAGGATCATGTGGAAGGCTTCGCGCCTGAGGTGGCGTGGGTGACCCACGGGGGACTGCAGCCTCTGCAGGAGAGACTCTGCGTCCGTCCTACCTCCGAGACGCTGTTCTGCGACTTTTATAAAAACGACATCCACTCCTACAGAGATCTTCCCAAGGTGTACAACCAGTGGTGTTCTGTGGTGCGCTGGGAGAAGGAGACAAGACCTTTCCTGCGCTCCAGAGAGTTTTTGTGGCAGGAGGGACACACGGCACACGCCACTCTCGAGGAGGCTGAGGCGAGAACCATCCAGATGCTGAATCTGTACGCTGACTTCTGCGAGCAGGTGCTTGCGATCCCTGTGATCAAGGGACAGAAGACCGAGAAGGAAAAGTTTGCCGGCGCGGTGGCAACCTACACCATCGAGGCTCTGATGCATGACGGAAAGGCTCTGCAGTCCGGCACCAGCCACAATTTCGGCGACGGGTTTGCGAAGGCCTTTGGCATTCAGTATGCAGACAAGGACAACACGCTGAAGTATGTATACCA
>CAYPSH010000131.1:0-4974 GCA_964413445.1 uncultured Acetatifactor sp. | reverse complement strand
CAGAACCGCCATCCGCATCACAGTTCTGCCGTTTGCCCGCAGCCTCCTGCTCTGCCATGGCCGGGGTTTCTTCCCCCGCTTCCTCGCACAGCGCCTCATACAGTGAGCCTTTTTTTCTGCCGCTCCTGATACGCGCGATCTCCTCCTCGGTGAAGCCGCCGAAGATGGACTTCATGGTCCCGAACAGGGGGATGTCCTGGCGGGGATTGTCAAGGACACGCAAGAGCTGCAGAAGCTCCTGCACCTCCGTGGCCGCAAAGTAGCCGGTCTTGGCCGTGATGTACACGGGGATGCCCTCCTCTTCCAGCACCTCCTTGAACACCTCGTCCAGCCCGTTTCCCGCCCGCAGCAGAATGACCATGTCAGAGAATTTTGCAGGGCGGAGCCCGCCGTCTGCCTTGTCCGTCACAAGAAAGCTCCTCTTAAGCTCCTTTATCTTTGCGGCGACCGCCCGTGCCTCCGCCTCCTTGGCGCTCTCCGCCTCCCCGCTCTCCGGCTTCTCCACAAGCAGAAGCTCCGTGTCGTTTGCGGCGCCGTCCGGATTTTCCGGGTAGGAAGCCCCGGCGTAGAGGGCCGCCCGCTCATCGTAGGAAAGTCCGCCGGTGTCCTCGCTCATCAGCCTCTCAAACACCCCGTTTACGGCATCCACCACCTGAGAGCGGCTCCGGAAGTTCCGGGCCAGGTCAATGCGGCGCAGATTCCCTTCGCCCGCCTGATAGGAGTGGTATTTCTCCAGAAAGAGCTCCGGTCTCGCCAGACGGAAACGGTAGATGCTCTGCTTCACATCCCCCACCATAAAGCGGTTGAACCTTCCCTCTTCCTCCCCGGAGAGCGCCTGCAGGATGTATTCCTGCACCAGATTGCTGTCCTGGTACTCATCTGTCAGTATTTCAACAAAATGCTGTCGGTATTCCAGCGCCACCGGCCCCGGGGTGATCTTCTCCCCCTCCTTCTTCAGCAGGATATCCAGGGCAAAATGCTCCATGTCCGAAAAGTCGATGACCTTTTTCTCCCGCTTTTTCTCCTGCATCCGTCTGTCAAAGTCCAGCACCAGGTCGAGCAGGGTGGACAGGGGCGCCGCGCATGCCGCCCCCTGCCTTGCCGCCAGGGTGAGGGGCGTGGCAAAGAGCTGGTCGGACAGCTTCTGCACTGCCTCCTTCACCTGGCTGCGGAGATTTTTCGCCAGCTCCCTCTTCGCCGGGGATACCGAGTCATCCTTTTTTGACGGCAGCCTTCCAAAGCTCACCGCCGGAAAGCTCCTCTCGAAATCCGCCGCCGTCTCACATTTCCTCAGCCTTTCCAGCATTTCCAGTTCCCCGTCCACCAGTTCCCCGTACATGTAGGGGCCGTCCGGCTCCTCACAGAGCCTCTGCACCTGCAAAAGCTTTTCCTCACATCCCTCCAGCATCTTTTTCACATACCGGACAAGGTAAGCTCCCACCTCCCCCGAGCAGAGCTCCTCCGGGGTTTGGGCGGCGTAATCCTGCTTTCTGGCCTCCAGCCAGTCCTCCGGCCAGGGGAAGCTCGCCGCGTAGCGGGACAGATTCAATATATGCTGCTCCAGCCTGCTCTCCCGCCCCCCGTGGCAGAAGTACTCCACACAGGCATGAAAGCTCTCGTCTCCTGCGGCAAAGGCGTCCTCCAAAAGCTCCTTTAAGACATCCTGCTGCATCAGCTTCACCTCTCCCTCGTCCGCAATGCGGAAGGCCGGGTCGAGGCCGATCTCATTAAAATGATTCCGGAGAAGATACAGGCAGAAGCTGTCGATGGTGGTGATCTGGGCGTGGTGCAGGAGGGCAGCCTGCTTCTGGAGATGCTCGGACTCCGGATCTGACAAAAGCCTTGTCTGGATCCCCTGGGCGATCCTCTCCCGCATCTCCGCCGCCGCGGCGTTTGTGAAGGTCACAACGAGCAGCCTGTCGATGTCCACGGGATTCTCCTCATTGCAGACCATGCTCACGATCCGCTCCACCAGCACCGCCGTCTTTCCGCTCCCCGCCGCCGCGGACACCAGAATATTGCAGCCGTGCAGGTCGATCACTTCCTGCTGTTCACGTGTAAATGAAATTGCCATGGGTTACGTCTCCTCCTGCATGCGTTTCAGCGCCTCTGCCTTGTCCAGCTCCTCCAGGGTGCGCTTCTCATATCCCGGTATGGCCGGTTCGAAGCCGCAGACCTTTTTGTAGGCGCACCAGGTACAGGCATTCTCGTTCCCCTTTTCATAAGGGTTTAATGAGATGGTGCCGTCAAGGATTTCCCGCCCGATCCCGGCGATCTTTCTGCTCACATAGTCGGAGACCGTCTTCAGATCCTCCCCGGCCAGCACAGATGACCTGGCGGAGAAGGTGCCGTCCTTCTTTCTCTCCACCGGGATCACATCGGATCTGTCCTCCATCACGGAATCCAGCTTCTCCACGATGTAAGGGTCGTCGTTCACCACCCCGTTCATCCGAAGCATCCTTGTCAGCTGTTCGTCTATCTCCTCGTCCGTCAGCTCCACCGCGGTCTCCACGGAGGGGTCCTCGATATGGTAGTACAAAAGCGCCGCCGGAACGATTTCCTTGTCCTGGTGCTTCTTTGCCTCAAGCTCCATGGCAGCGTTCATGTAGACCACCAGCTGCAGCTGCAGCCCGTAGTACAGCGCCGCCAGGTCAAACTGTTTGTTGCCGGACTTATAATCCACCACCTTCACATAGACATGACGGTCATCCTCCGCCACATCGATCCTGTCGATCCGCCCCTGCAGGCGCATTTTCTCCTCCTCGGAGAGGGAGACATGAATGCTGTCCAGGCTGTCGGCATAGTGGAAGGAGACTTCGTAGGCATCCGGCGTAAAACTGCCTTTCCGAAGCTGCTTCTGCAGCGTCAGCACGGTCCTTGTCAGGATGCGCCCCATCCTGGTGATGGCGTACTGGTTTCTGGCGCTGCTGTAGAGCACCGTATCCCCGTAGGAGGCCGCGTAGGCCTCCAGCGCCTCCTTCACGGCTCTTTCCCCGAACTCCTCCGGGAAGTCAAACCAGGTGTAGCCTCCCTCCGAAAGCTTCCCCGCGAACTGCTCCAGCACCGCATGGTACACATTGCCCATGTCCACATCCTCAAAGGCAAACTCCTGTCTCTCCTCAAGGCTTAGGCCGTACTGTAAAAAGTGCCTGTAGGCGCAGGCCGCGTAGGTCTCGAGCCTTGTGACGCTGTTCTCCAGGTATGTCCCGTAGAGAGCCTTCGCCACCGCCGCAGAAAGCCCGCTGTCCCTGTATCTTTGGAAGGCCGCCCCGGTGAGCGCGTCCCTCTTGTCGGGGAGCTCTTCCCCGTAGGCCCGGTAGATGGTAAAAAATTCCTGCTTCTTTTCCGGGGGGAGCGTCCCTGCCGCATAATCCCTCAGCCCCTCCGCCAGATAGGACAGACCCTCTCTGCCGGTGACGATCTGCTCTGTGCTTTGCATAAGCTGCGGATATTCCACGGTAAGGTGCGGGAACAGGCCTCTGACAGTATCCACCAGATAGGCGGGGCGGATGGATTTCCCGGCACTGTTTATCTTGGAATAGGAAAGGTAGAGCCTGTCCGAGGGCTTGGTCAGGTTTAAGTACAGGTAAAACCGCTGCAAAAACATCTGCTGCCTGGGGCTCGGGGAGAGCTCCAGCTCAGACTCCCTTAAAAATTCCCTGTCCATGTCGGAGATAATGCCGCCCCGGGAGGAGTTCTTCGGGATATTGCCGTCGTTTACCCCCAGGAAAAACAGCACCTTCACCTGCTTCAGCCTGGTCCGCTCCATGTCGCCCGCAAGCACCCGGTCCACGTTCTGGGGGATGGTTCCCACCTGGATTTCCCCAAAGCCCGCCTCCAGAATGTCCGCGAACTCATCCAGCGTGATCTCCTCCTCTCCCAGAAGGTTCATGATCTGGTCCAGAAGCTCCATGCACAGGCGGTAGATCTGGGCATATTCCCGGGCCTTCACCGCATTGTTTTCCGCAAGGAACTGCGCCTCAAAGGCGGCCAGCTTATTCTGCACCTTCGTCTCCACCAGAAAATCATAGAGGCTGTTGATATAGGTCTTCACCTGCTCTCTCCGCCCCATATGCAGGGGCTGCAGCTCATTGATAAACCGCTCCCGCAGGCTGTTGATCCGGGTGAGCGCCTCCTCGTCTTCCTCCATGTCAGCCGTCTTGTGGGTGAAGAGGCGGCTGTAGCTTTTATAGCCCCGGACGCCTGTCTGAATACAGTAATTTTCCAGGCAGTCAACCTCCTCAGCGGTAAGGTCTGCAAGGCCGCTCCTCAGATAATGAAACACTGCCTCATAGGAAAAGTCTTTCCGGTAAAGCTCCAGAGCGCTCTTGATAAATTCGATCATGGGGTTTAGGACGATGCCCCTTGTCCTGTCGATGTAGACCGGGATCTCCATCTGCGCAAACTCCGTCTCCACATAGGGGGCATAGTTCTCCAGATCCCCCATGATCAGGGCGATATCCCGAAAGGCAAGCCCTTCCTCGCGGATCAGCCTGTGGATCTCAAGGCCCGTCTGGTGCACCTCATCCCCCGGCGAGGTCGTCTCGAAAAGCCGGATCTGCCGCTGTTCCTCCTCGTAAGGGCGGACGGCAAACCGGAACAGGTTTTTCTCCAGATGCATCAGCGCCGGGGCGTCTTCAAAGCGGGATGCGGAATTTTGCCGGATTTCCTGACTCCCGCCAAACTTATGATTCCACTGTTCTGCTCCGGTTTTTCCTGTGGCCAGGAACAGATCCTTCTCCCTGGCCACCTCCGCCTCCCTTGCAATGCGGCTGATATCCGCCACAGTCTTCTTCGTCAGGTGGAACAGCTTCTGCTCCCCGTCCTGCTCATAGGGGTTTTCCCCTTCCCCCAGGGTAAAGAGCAGGATCACCCGGTCTGCAGTCGTCAAGAGTTCCCGGATCACCCGGTTCTGGATGGGGGTGAAGCCGGTGAAGCCGTCAAACACCACCACACTGCCCGGCAAGAGCTTCG
>CAYPSH010000130.1:0-5109 GCA_964413445.1 uncultured Acetatifactor sp. | reverse complement strand
ATTTTTCGCAAAACGGCTCTCCCCCTGAAGGACACGCACCCTGACTTTATCCTGATTGTCCTTTGCCGTATACAGGCGCTCCGTATGGCTGGCCGGGATCACCGTATTTCTCTCGATGATAGGGCAGAATCTGCCGTCCTCATACTTGCCTTCCTCGTACTCCACCACAACCTCAGTGCCCAGCGTAAAGGAACAGACATCCGTCAGTATGATCTCCTTTACCTCCTTCTTGCGCTCCTTCATGGCAGCCTGCACAGCCGCGCCGAGCGCAACGGTCTCATCCGGGTTCAGCTTGGAATCCGGGAACTTTCTGAACAGCCGGATCAGGAAATCCCGGACGATGGACAGCTTTGTGGCGCCGCCGATCATCAGGACCTCATCGATATCCGAAAGCTTTAACCCGGCATCCGACAGGCTCTTTTTGACCGGCTCCCTGATCTTCATCAGAAGCTCCTCGCAGGCATCCTCATACTCCTTGTAGGTGATCACCTGCTCCAGCGTCTCATCCTGGTACAGAAAGCTCATGGTGACCTCTGTCTCGTCGCTGATGGCACACTTTGCCTTTTCCGCCTGGCGGTACAGTCTCACCTGCTCCTTCTCCGTCATATTGGAGAGCTGCAGATCCGCCTTCTGCAGGAAAAGCTTTGCCATGACCTCCGTAAAATCCTCCCCGCCCAGGTAATTGTCGCCTGCCACGGCGCGGACCTCCAGAATATTGTGATAAAGCTCCAGAATAGAGACATCAAAGGTGCCTCCGCCCAGATCGAACACAAGGAATCTGGTGTCCTGGGTCTTGTCATACAGACCGTAGGCCACTGCTGCCGCCGTGGGCTCGGAGATCATCCTCTCCACCTTAAGGCCGGCCAGCTCCCCCGCGCGCTTGGTGGCTTTTCTGCGCTTGTCGTCAAAATAGGCAGGCACACTGATGACCGCTTCCTTTACCTCTTCTCCGAGGTAGGTTTCCGCATCTTCCTTTAAGGAGCGCAGCACCATGCTGGAAAGCTCCTCCGGCCGGTAATGCTTTCCGCTTAAGACATACTCCCGCCCGGTCCCCATGCTTCTCTTGAAAGTCTGGGCAACAGAGTCCGGATAAAGGCTCATGCGTTCCCTTGCGGTCTCACCCACAAACACATTTCCATCTTCATCCACACTGACCACGGATGGCGTCAGGTGTTTTCCAAGTCTGTTGGGAATCACTTTAGGACCATCTTCTGTGAAACACGCAACCAGGCTGTTTGTTGTTCCCAAATCAATTCCTACTATCATGTTATCCTCTTCCTTTTTGAAAACACCGCATCAGATCGGATCTTTTCCCCCAGGCTGCCCCATGCCCGGCACATTGCGCCGGATGGCAAGCAGATATCCGTCCAGGGGCAAAAGCTCCAGATCGTGCCGCAGAAGTTCCCTTGCCTCCTGCCTCTTTCCCTGACGAACCAAAAACAAAATCCTCAAACTCTCTGTTTTGCGGCACACGCCGGTGGAACAGCAATGACAGATGCCGCACTGCTTTTCCCGTTCAAACAGCTTCTCAAGCATCTCTTCGGTTCCTGCTGCATCCCTCTCCACGGGGTACCATGCCGCCAGAATTTCTATCCACATAAGAGTTTTTTCTTTGTTGAAGTATATATTTCTACCATAATATCGACAGTTTTTCAGAAAATCTGATAGCCTTGCAGAATATTTTGCTCCTTTATTGTCATCTCCGCAGACGATACAGGCAAAAAGTGCCTCCTGCAAAACCTCCTCCATATTGTCAGCCGTCGCTTTTTTTACCGCTCTGTGAAACTCCTTCAACGCTGCGTCCGGCGAACCCAGGAGCAGCTCCAGCCATCCGCGGCCGCAGCGGTACTTTGCCGCATCTGACTGATCCGATTCCCGGACCTCTCTCTCCCAGTCGCACAGCAGGCTCTCTGCCTTCTCTCTCTCTCCGAACCGCAGATAAAGACTTACAAAGTTGGTGTAAGCTCTTCTCTTATCCCTCCTGTATATCTCAATATATATTTTCTCCGCTTCCTTCAGCCTGCCCATGCGCATATAGCAGTTTGCCAGCTTTTCCCTGTGGCACAGACCCGGTCTGGCATTCAGTTTGACCTCGTACTGCTTCAGGGCCTCCAAAGCCCTTTCGTAGTCTCCCAAAAGCAGGTAAAGATCCGCCAGATCCGTATAGATAGCCGGGGACATGTCCTCATTCATATACAGCATGGCTTTTTTCATGCAGATAAGGGCATTCTCAAAATCATTCATATATCTGTAGGTGAAGCTCAGGCCGTTGAAGGCGTATGGGTTGGCAGGATTTAAGGCAAGCGCCTTCTCAAAGCACTCCCTCGCCCTCTCATACTGATGCCCCGCCCTGTGGAAGATCGCAAGCTCCACCATCATATAGCTGTCAGGATAATTGTACACGTATTTCAGCAAAATGGGAAGTCCCTGCTCGTAAAAGACCGTATTTCCGTGCTCCAGAGGCCTTCTGAAGTTCTCCCGGAAATCTTTCAGCTTTTCGTTCAGGACAGACACCTCCATGGGCTTGTTTGTGATCTGATAGCGGTATGCATCCAGGATGACGCTCTTTACCCCGTTTGTCTCCGCGTCGTCCAGCACCCGTTTCAGATCATCCGTGCGCTGCAGGTCCAGATAAACCTTTGCCACGTACTCATAAGCCTTTGCGAACCCCGGGAAATGCTGTATGCACTGGGTCGCGGCACTGACCACGCCGCCTGCGTCCAGCTGTCTGCGGTACACCTCAAGAGAAGTGGCACAGGCTGCATAGATCTGGTACTCGCTCACCAGATTGTTTACGATCTCAAGGCTCTTCTCATACTCCTTCATCTCCGTGTAGATCTGTGCCATCTCCAGGAGGACGCCTATGTCCTTTGCCGTATCGTCCAGGACACTCTTCCCCTCCTCAATGGCCTTCGGCCAGTTGCTCTCCTCCCGAAAACCCAGATTGTGGTAACACTGCATCCGGATCATGCGGGCCTGTCTGACGCGGTCTAAGTCTCTCTCTTTCTCCTCCCCTTCCTCCTCAGGGAGCTGCTCGAGCAGATCCTCCTCCCACATTTTTGCCATGCGGATGGAATCCTCGTAATCCGACTCCTCCACATAGAGCTTGGCCATCAGTCCCTTCCACTCCGTCTCCTTGTGGGGCGGAAGCTTATTTTCCAGTGCGGCAGCCATCATAATGCCCTTTGATGTCCTTCCGTCCTGCAGATAACACCAGCAGAGATCCAGCGCGGCCTCCCAGCCTCCGTTCTCCCGGTAATCCCTTTCCAGATCCTTCTCGATCTCCACGTTTACCTTGTTCAAAAGGCGGATAAAATCCTCATCACTGCCGGATGCCAGCACCTTTTCCGCACATTTCTTCGCTGTTTTGTACTCGCCCTGCTCGTAATACCATTCCGTCAGGCGCATATTTGCCATATAGTGCGAATCGTTCACCGCCTTCAGTTTCAGGAAGATCTCTGCGGAACGCCTTCTGTAGTCAGGATGCTGTGCAGAATTTTTCCACATCATTTCAGCCGTGTTGTATGCGATCATAGTGTCGTCCGGGTATTTCTCCCTGAGGCTTTCCATCAGGGAAACTGCCTCCTCAGCCTTACCGCGCCTTACATACAGCTCGGCCCGGCATATTTCCATGACAGGGTGATAGATATGGAGTGCGTCGGCGCTCTCAATGCACTGAGCGGCCAGATCAACATTTTTTTCCTGCAGCGCCTGCCAGCAGCGGTCATAATACTGCAGGAACAGGTCGTAGGGAGCATCCTCCTCCCCCTCGAACTGAGTGAAGTCCACATCCTCCCCGCGCTCACATTTATTGACGATATAACGGATAAAATCAGGTGGGAAATGCTCTCGCAGCTTCTTCGCCCCGCTGGCGATGCCAAGCTCCGCATCCAACAGCTTCCACACCGCTGTCGGAAGCTTGAAGTGAGTCATCAGGAACACAAAAAACTTCATCCTGCAGTTTTCTTCCTCATCGAGAGCTAAAAAGCATTCCTCCCTGAACAGCTTCTTCCAGAGTCCCACATCCTGCCTGCTCCTGATATTGGAATAGATCTCCGAAGCTCTCTCCACCCAAAGTCCGGACGGGGTCTCATCCCTCTCAGGCTCTTCATCCTCCTCCGGTTCCCTTGCAAGCTTCAGTGCCTCCTCATAGGCCGTGCGAAGGTGCTTAAACCCCTCCGGATCATCCTCCGGGTTGGTCACCGCCAGTTTCTCATGGTAAGCCTTTTTCAAAGCCTTCTCATCCTTCGTGCTCTCGATCCCCAACACCTGAAACACTTCGATCTTATCCATATCAATCCCCATGCCTTTCACAGGCGGCAAACTTACCCGTCAGAATCACACAGGGAGCAGAAGGACTCTTCTGCTCCCTGTATCAGCTTTTTTCGTCAGAAAGTAAACTTATCAGCGAAATAAGAAGCCAGTTTATCAATTGCCACACGTTCCTGCTCCATGGAATCTCTGAAACGGACAGTCACGCAGCCGTCGGTCTCGGAGTCAAAGTCGTAGGTGACACAGAAAGGTGTCCCGATCTCATCCTGACGGCGGTATCTCTTACCGATATTTCCTCTGTCGTCAAACTCACAGTTGTATAATTTTGAAAGCTCCGCGTAAATTTTTTCCGCGCCCTCGTTCAGCTTCTTGGAGAGGGGCAGCACACCGATCTTGACCGGTGCAAGCGCCGGATGGAAATGCAGGACGGTGCGCATGTCGCCGCCCTCCAGCTCCTCCTCATCGTAGGCCGCACAGAGGAAGGCAAGAACCACCCTGTCTGCGCCGAGGGAAGGCTCGATGACATAAGGGATATACTTCTCCTTCTTCTCATCGTCAAAGTAGCTCATATCCTCACCGGAGGTATTTGCATGCTGGGTCAGATCATAGTCTGTCCTGTCAGCGATCCCCCAGAGTTCACCCCATCCGAAGGGGAATAAAAATTCGATGTCCGTGGTGCCCTTGCTGTAGAAGCAGAGCTCCTCGGGGCTGTGGTCGCGGAGGCGGATCTCATCCTCCTTCATGCCCAGGGAGAACAGCCAGTCGCGGCAGAAGCCTCTCCAGTACTGGAACCACTCCAGATCTGTTCCGGGCTCACAGAAGAACTCCAGCTCCATC
>CAYPSH010000129.1:0-5128 GCA_964413445.1 uncultured Acetatifactor sp. | reverse complement strand
CTCGCCACCGCATCCATGCGGATGCCGTCAGCGTGATACTTTTCCACCCAGAACAGCGCGTTGGCAATCAGATAATTAGAGACCTCCGGTCTGCCGTAGTTGTAGATCAGAGTGCCCCAGTGGGGATGGCTGCCCTGTCTGGGGTCTTTGTGTTCATAAAGACAGGTCCCGTCAAAGTTTGAGAGGCCGTAGGCATCTCTGGGAAAATGCGCCGGTACCCAGTCTAAGATCACGCCGATCCCCGCCTTGTGAAGTTCATTGACAAAATACATGAAATCCGCGGGGGAGCCGTACCTTGCCGTCGGCGCATAGTAGCCGATCACCTGATAGCCCCAGGAGCCGTCAAAGGGATGTTCCATCACAGGCATCAGCTCCACATGGGTGTAGCCGGTCTCTTTGATGTAGGGGATGAGCTGCTTCGCTATCTCCCTGTAATTTGCATAGGTCCCGTCCTCCTTTTGCTTCACAAAGGACCCAAGATACAGTTCATAGACGCTGACCGGCACATTTCCGGTCTGGAAGCTTTTTCTGCCGCGGATAAAATCGTCATCCTCCCAGGAAAAACCGGAGAGATCCGCAATGACAGACGCGGTCTCCGGGCGCAGCTGTGCCGCATTTCCGTAAGGGTCCGCCTTGAGATAGGTCAGACCGCTTTTCAGCTTGATCTCATACTTATAGTTCGCACCCTTGGCGGCATCCGGCACAAAGAGCTCAAAAATGCCGGAGTCCCAAAGCCTTCTCATCTGGTGTGCCCGTCCGTCCCAGCTGTTGAAATCACCCACAACGCTGACGCGCAGTGCGGAGGGAGCCCACACCGCAAAACAGGTTCCTCTCACCCCGTCAAGCACCATGGGATGTGCGCCGAGTTTTTCATAAACCGTATAATGAATGCCGTTTTTAAATTTATCCGTATCCTGCTTCGTGATGACCGGATCAAAGCGGTAGGCTTCTCCTCTGACAAAGTCCTTCCCCTCGGAGCTTCTCACAAAATAGTGATACTTTCCAACTGTCTTTCCGGGAACCAACACAGCGAAAAATCCGTCCTCGTCCGCCTTTTCCATCATGACGGAGTCCCCTGTCTCCTCAAACACCACTGCGGCCCTCTCCGCGTTTGGGAAATAGGCCTGGATCAGAGTCTGGGTGCCTGCAGGGTGGGGGCCCAAAAGCTCCTGCGGATTGTCGCTTTCTGAATAAATGATTTCCTCGATCTTCGGCCAGTTCATCAGCTTATACAATTTGTTTGTCATAGATAACCTCTCACCTCTGCCGCCAGAGCGGCGTTTATTCTCATTCATTATGGAAAACATTGCGTTTTCTTCGCCGGATATGCGTTGCGAAGCAGCATTTATAATTCATGCAGGAACAGTCCGCTCCTAAGCTTTGGCTCAAACCAGGTGGACTTCGGCGGCATCAGCCTTCCCGCGTCCGCCACCGCGAACAGCTCGTCGATGGAGGTCGGATACATGGAGAAAGCCACCTTCATATCTGTCCGCACGCGCCGCTCCAGCTCCCCAAGACCCCTGATACCGCCCACAAAATCAATCCTCCTGTCAGTTCTCGGGTCGGAAATCCCAAGGATGGGTCCAAGGAGATAATTCTGCAGCAGAGAGACATCCAGGCCCTCCACCGCGTCCGAGGATCTGATCTCGGGCTTTGCGATCAGCCGGTACCATTCCTCCTCCAGGAACATGCCGAAGACGCCCTTTTTGTCGGGGGAGACAGGTTCCTTTCCCGCCTTCTCCACGCAAAAAGACTCCGAGACCTTTTCCAGGAACTGCTCTTTCGTATAACCGTTTAAATCCCGGACCACTCTGTTGTAGTCCATGATGGAAAGCTCCTCATCCGCAAAAATCACAGAGAGGAAAAACTGCCATTCCTCCTCCCCGGTAAATCCGGGATTTTCCTTCCTGCGCTTTTGTCCGACCTTTACGGCGGAGGCGCAGCGGTGATGACCATCCGCTATGTAGAGAGCCGGGATACCTGCGAAAGCCTGCCGGATCGCGCCGATCTCCTCCTCGGAGGAGATGACCCAGACTGTGTGCCCGACGCCGTCCTCCGAGACAAAGTCGTAAACCGGCTGTTCCGCTTTTGTCCGGTTTATGATTTCCTTTATCACCGGATCCGACCGGTATGCCAGAAAGATCGGCCCTGTCTGCATGTTGCAGACATCCACGTGCCGGATTCGGTCAAGCTCCTTGTCCTCCCTGGTATTTTCATGCTTTTTGATCACCTGGTTCTCATAATCGCTGACAGACGCACAGGCGACAATTCCCGTCTGGCTCCTGCCGTTCATCACCTGTCTGTACAGATAATAGCACGGCTTGTCCTCCCGGACAAATCTCCCCTCTGCGATCCATTGACCCAGCAGTCCGGCCGCACGCTCATAAACCTCCGGCGCATAGGTGTCCACCTCCGGCCCGAAAGAGGTTTCCGCACGGTCGACCGCGAGAAAGGAATCGGGATTTTTTCTCACTACTTCTGTGGCTTCCTCCCTGTTATAGACGTCATAGGGCAGGGCTGCGATCTTTGCCTCCATTCCCTTCGCGGGACGGTAGGCCAAAAAAGGTCTGATATCCGCCATATCGCTCTCCATTCTGTTATTTTATTCAGTGGCATGCAAATTTTCATATGTTTTTTCTGTTATCATTTTAGCAAATCGAACTATACATAACAAGTGTTCAGTGATAAAATACTTGTAATTATCTGAAGAAAGGAAGGATTCAAATGACCGAAGAAAACAAAGCACTCCTGGCCCGCATCAACTCGTATGCAGAAAATGTTCTGGGTGACATTGACCCGCAGAAGGTACTGGTTTCCGCCCAGCTTGAAAAGCTAAAACCCGTCCTGCAGGAAATTGCCGATGAGAAAAAAATGAGTCTGTCCGATGTCTTTATCCTGTACATGGATTTACAGAGTGAGGCCTCCTGTGCAACCAATGCAAAGCTGACGGAGAGTCTGAAGGACATCAACGACGGCATTGACGGCGGCATGCCTCTCCTGTTCCGCTAAGGGGAACAAACAAATCAGCGTTTCCTTATATATTCAAAAAAGAAAGTCCGAGCCCATGCGGCCCGGAACTTTCTTTTTTTTGCAGTTAGCCCTTCACGGTTCTGACGCGGAAGACACCTTCGATCTTTCCAAGCGCCTCAATGATTTCCGCTGTCGGCGCAGTCTCCACATCGATCATGGTGTAAGCCACCTCGCCTTTGGACTTGTTTGTCAGTTCGCTGATATTGATGCCCTCGGCACCGAACTGTTGCGTAAACTGGGTGATCATATTAGCCACATTTCTGTGGAAGATAGCCACACGGCCTGCCTTTGTGCAGACACCCATGTCGCAGGCCGGATAGTTTACGCTGTTTCGAATATTTCCATTTTCCAGATAGTCCATCATCTCCTGCACAGCCATCACTGCACAGTTGTCCTCGGACTCCTCCGTGCTGGCTCCCAGGTGAGGGATGATGATACAGCCCTTTTGTCCCGCCGTTGTCGGATTGGGGAAGTCGCAGACATAGCGCGCGATCTTGCCGCTCTGCAGGCCCTCCAGCACATCCTTCTCGTTTGCCAGAAGGTCTCTCGCAAAGTTTAAGATGATGACGCCTTCCTTCATCTTTGCGATGGACACGGCATTGATCATCCCCTTGGTGGAATCCATGAGAGGCACATGGATAGTGATGTAGTCGCACTGGGCGTAGATGTCATCCACGTTCAGCACATGATGCACGTCACGGCTCAGGCTCCATGCCGCGTTGACGGAAAGATAAGGATCGTAGCCGTAGACTTCCATTCCGAGGGCAACCGCCGCGTTGGCAACCCTGACGCCGATGGCTCCCAGGCCGATGACACCCAGCTTCTTTCCCATGATCTCAGTTCCGGCGAAGCGCTTCTTCTCCTTCTCCACAGCCTTGGCAATGTCCGGATTCTCCTTGTTTTCCTTCACCCACTCTATGCCGCCGGTCACATCTCTGGCGGCAAGCAGCATGCCGCAGAGCACAAGCTCCTTCACACCGTTTGCATTGGCGCCGGGGGTATTAAACACCACCACACCCTTTTCCGCGCACTTGTCCAGAGGGATATTGTTGACTCCCGCACCGGCTCTGGCCACAGCCAGCAGATTGGAAGGGATCTCCATCTCATGCATGGATGCGCTTCTCACAAGGATACCCTGCGCCTCGTTCACATCCGCAGTCACTTCATACTGATCGCTGAAATTTTTCAGTCCCACATCAGCAATGGGGTTCAGACAATTGATCTTGAACATATCACCCGTCTCCTTTTATCATGTTATAAACGTAAATATCTCAGCCGATCCGTCAATTCTTTGCGCTGTGCGCCGCTTCAAATTCCTTCATAAATGCAACCAGCTTCTCCACGCCCTCGATCGGCATTGCATTGTAGATGCTTGCGCGCATGCCGCCCACGGTCCTGTGGCCTTTCAGGTTCTCGAAGCCCGCCGCCTTGGACTCCTTCACAAACAGCGCATCCAGCTCCTCATCCCCGGTGACAAAGGGAACATTCATCAGGGAGCGGTCCTCCTTGCGGACTGTGCCGTGGAAGAGAGTGCTCTCATCCAGATAATCGTAAAGGATTTTTGCCTTTTTCTCGTTATATTCCTTCATAGCCTCCAGGCCGCCCCGCTTTTTGAGCCACTTGAACACCTTCCCGCAGATATAGATGCCGTAGGCAGGCGGTGTATTGTAAAGAGAGCCGTTGTCAGCGTGGATCTTGTACCTGAGCATTGTCGGCGTTCCGGGGAGCACATCCTCGGTGATCAGATCCTCGCGGATGATGACGATGACCACACCTGCCGGTCCCACATTCTTCTGGACACCGCCATAGATCAGGCCGTACTTTGTCACATCAACCGGCTCGGACAGAAAACAGCTGGACACATCAGCCACAAGAGGCTTTCCCTTTGTGTTCGGCAGTGTCTTGAATTTTGTGCCGTAGATGGTGTTGTTCTCACAGATGTATACATAGTCCGCATCCTCGCTGATGGGAAGATCCGAGCAGTCGGGTATGTAGGAGAAAGTCTTGTCTTCAGAAGAAGCGATCTTGTTTGCCTTTCCGTAAATGCAGGCCTCCTGATAAGCCTTCTTTGCCCACTTACCGGTGACAATATAGTCAG
>CAYPSH010000128.1:0-5138 GCA_964413445.1 uncultured Acetatifactor sp. | reverse complement strand
TTAAGGACTTCTTTTCCTTTATTGCGCTCCCAAGCTCCACATAGCCGTAAGCCTCGATTCGATTGACGATCGTGTCGATGCATTCCCTCTCTGTCTTTCCGTTGTCGAGGAAGTCCCTGTATTCTTTGGAAAGCTGCTCCAGCTCGGCAGCCTGTGACTCACTGTACTTTTCCCATGCACATTTCTTTAACATAATAAATTTTGCTCCTTTCTCAATGCACCTGTTTTTATCTTACATCCGGCTAACATTTTCGCATACCCGCAGCCAGCCGGGTGTGCTCTGCGTTTTCTAGCTTCGGAGGTCAATGTCCAATTCCTTCTTCAGATTGCGCAGGATCTTCGCCACATATTTGTCAACGGAATCCTCTGCGAACGGCTCGTCCTTCGGCTTGAACTCCACTGTGAAGGCCATGCTCTTCTTGTCCTCCGGGATCTGCTCTCCCTCGTAGACATCGAAGAGCCTGATGCTCTTGATGTAGGAGCAGCTTCTCCGGATCACTTCCTCCACCTGTCCGCAGGTGATCTCCTTCCCCATCACAAGAGCGAGATCTCTGCTCTCCTCGGGGAATTTGGACAGAGGCGTGAATGCCGCTCTTCTGTCATACCACTGTGAGAGAAGCTTTAAGTCGATCTCCATCAGGTAAGCGCTCGTCCTCAGATCCAGTTCCTCCGCCACCTCATATGCGACCTTCCCGAGATACCCGACCTTGATGCCTTCGCAATAGATATCGGCTGTCTGATAAGGATGCAGATAAGTCTTTGCGGAGGGTCTGTACTCAAATTGCAAAAACAGGGACTCCGCCGCCTTTTCGGCGATGCCCTTCAGGGTAAAGAAGCTCTCCTTCTCGCCGAAGATGCCTACGCAGAGCGTATCTCTCTCGTCGGGATAATCGGTGAGCGGCAGCTCCTTCGGCACAAAGACCTTTCCGACCTCGAACAGACGGCCCTCAAGAGTTCCCCTCTTGTTGTTCCTTGCGATAGCATTCAGCATGGAGGCAGCGAGCGTTGTCCGCATCAGAGAAAGCTCCTCATTGATCGGATTCAATATCCGGATAGCCCTGCGCTCCGGCGCATCCTCGGGAAGCCTTAAGAGATCCAGATCCGACGGGGAGAAGAAGGAATAATGGATGCACTCGTATGCTCCCTGGCTGCAAAGCGCCCTCTTCAGCTTCAGCTCCTTTTTCTGCCTTACATTCATGCCGCCCATGGTAACCTGCGCATCAGGCATAAAGGTGGGAACCACATGGTCATAGCCGTACATGCGGATCACCTCCTCCGCCACATCCGGATAGGAATCCATATCCTCACGGAAGGCCGGAACCTGAAGCGTCAGCTCATCCCCGGAGATCACAGGGGCAAACTGCAGGTTTTTCATGATCCGCAGGATTTCCCCGTCGGGCACCTGAATGCCCAGCACATCGTTGACACGGCTGACGCTGACCTTCATCTCTCTCGGCTCCAGGGAATTTCCGGTGTTCACATCCACATGGGTGGAGGAAACCTTGCCGCAGCCCAGCTCCTCGATGAGATGCAGGGCACGCTTCATGGCATTGACAGTGGTGTACTCATCCACGCCCTTCTCATACTTTGCGCTGGCATCTGTCCTCTTTCCCAGGGCACGGGAGGTTTTGCGGATGTTATCCCTTGCAAACTTTGCCGACTCAAACATCACCTCTGCGGTGGTGTCTCTGATCTCAGAGTTCAAGCCTCCCATGACACCGGCCAGAGCCACGGGTTTCACTCCGTCGCAGATCACCAGATTTTCCGGATTTAAGGTATACTCCTGGGAATCCAGCGTTGTGATCTTCTCACCCTTCTCTGCCCGTCTGACACGGATGGCATTGCCCTCCAGGTAATCACAGTCGAAGGCGTGCATGGGCTGACCCATTTCCAGCATGACATAATTGGTGATGTCAACGATGTTGGAGATGGCATCCTGTCCCACCAGAGCAAGCCTTCTCTTCATCCAGAGGGGAGACTCCCCGATCTTCACATCATAGACATAGTGGGCGATGTATCTGGGGCAGATATCCTGGGCCGCAACCTCCACGTTGAAGCCGTCCTTCTTCACATCCGTGCAGGTAAACTCGTAAGAGGGCTCCTTCACCTCTCTGTCAAGCACCGCCGCCACCTCTCTCGCTATGCCGAAAATGCTCTGGCAGTCCGGTCTGTTGGCAGTGATGGAGATATCAAAGATCCAGTCGTCCAGGCCGAGGAGAGGCTTCACATCCTCCCCGACGGGGGTATCCTCGGGCAGCACCAGAAGTCCGTTGTAATCTCCGCCCGGAAACATATTATCGTTGACGCCAAGCTCTGTGCCGGAGCAGAGCATGCCCTCGGAGTCATAGCCGCGAAGCTTGCCCTTCTTGATCGTCATGGTTCCCTCGACGGTCTTGTGATCCTTTGCCGTCATATAGACGCTGGCGCCCACCAGCGCCAGGGGATATTTCCCTCCCGCATGCACATTGTCCGCGCCGCAGCAGACCTGGAAGGTGCCGTGTGTACCGGCATTTACCTTACATACATGAAGATGCGTATCCGGGATGGGCTCGCACTCCTCCACAAGGCCGGCCACAACCTTGTCAATGTCCTTTCCGACTTCTGTCAGCTCTTCCACTTCAAAGCCGCAGGAGAACAGCTTTTTCTCCAGTTCCTGCGGTGTGACATCTATATCGACATATTCCTTTAACCAGCTCAATGGTACTAACATGATTCACCCTCCCTTTTTTAGTTGTCGTCAATCTGCTTTAAGACGCGCAGATCGGATTCGAATAACATCTTGATATTGTTGATGCCGTAGCGGAGCATGGCTGTCCTCTCAATGCCGATGCCGAAGGCCAGACCGCTGTACTTTTCAGAGTCGATGCCGCAGTTCTCCAGCACCTTCTTGTTGACGATGCCGCCGCCCAGGATCTCGATCCAGCCGGTTCCCTTGCAGAGCTTACAGCCCTTGCCGCCGCACTCAAAGCAGCTCACATCCACCTCCACGGAAGGCTCTGTGAAGGGGAAGTAGGAGGGACGAAGCCTTGTCGTCGTCTGCTCTCCGTAGATTTTTTTGACGAACATGTCCAGCATTCCCTTTAAGTCGCAGAGGGTGATCTTCTTATCCACCACAAGTCCCTCCATCTGGTGGAACATAGGCGAATGCGTAGCGTCGTCATCGGAGCGGAACACCTTTCCGGGCGCCAGGATCTTGATTGGAAGCTCCTTTGTCTCCATGGCATGGATCTGCGCCGCTGAAGTCTGAGTCGCCAGCAGGAAATCCGGGGAGAGATAAAAGGTATCCTGCATGTCTCTGGCAGGGTGATCCTTGGGGGTGTTCAGAGCCGTAAAGTTGTAGTAATCGTTCTCGATCTCCTTATTTTCAAACACCTCAAAACCCATGCCTGAGAACACATCGATCAGCTGGTTTCTCATCTGCGTGATGGGATGCAGATTACCGGTCTCCCGCTCCTGTGCCGGCATGGTCACGTCGATCTTCTCTATCTCATAGCGAAGTTCCAGCTCTCTGGCCTTGAGCTTTTCATCCAGCTCCTGGAATCTAAGCTGCGCCCACTCCTTCAGTTCATTGACATTCTTTCCGAAGGCTGCCCTCTCCTCAGGTGCAATATTTCGCATTTCCTTCATCATCTGACCGATCTTGCCGGTCTTGGAATCCAGAAACTGTTTGCGCAGTTCGAAGGCGGCCGCTCTGGAATTGGCGTGTTCTTCGATCCCGTCCAGGATTTCCTGTCTGATGCCCGCTAATCTGTCGTTCATTTCATCTTCCTCCTATATATTATTTAGGTTTACACGCAAAAGTCCCATGCACACAAAATGTGCATGGGACGAAATATTCCGCGGTACCACCCAATTTCCGTCCATTTTTAAACGGACGACTCTCAAAAACGCATAACGCGCGCCGCACGGCTCCGGCTACAGCCCAAAGCAAAAGACACAACAGTCTGCGTCTGTCAGGGTTCACCAAAGCGGCTCCGGTGGGAAATTCGGGATTTCATCTGAACTTAAGGAGGCTTGCAGCCGGTGGCCTCCTCTCTCTGGAAGGAAATGAAACTCTACTGTGCACCATCAATGCCTTTGTCTTACTAAAGATTAATATTACCGATTCCACCCGAAAATGTCAAGAAAAAAAATCATTCACGAGCACACGGTTCACCGGTCTGAAATAGCGGTTTAGGTATGCGCCGATCATAATGATATACATACAAAAGTACATCCACAGAAGCGCAATGATGATAATGGACAGGCTCCCGTAAATACCGTAGGAATCATTATAATTTAAGAACATGGAAAAGCCCCAGGAGAATATACTCCACACCACCGCCGAAAAGGCAGCGCCCGGTATCTGTTCCCGGAACTTCAGTCTTTCATCCGGCACATAAGTATAGATCACCGCAAACAGAAGCGTCAGCACCACCCAGACCACTATGAACCGGAAATTCATGGCAAAGGACACCACCTCCTGAAGCTTTGGCATCCTGTGCAGGATCAGTGAGACGAGCTGGTTTCCGAAGACCATGATAAACAGCGACAGGATCACCACGATCAGCATCACGATGGTATAAAAAGATGCTATGATGCGGACCACAAAATAATTTCTCTCTTCCTCCACGCCGTTGACCGCATTCAAGCCGCGCATCAGAGCCATGACCCCTTTTGCGGCAGACCAGATCGTTGCAATGATCGCGATGGACATGATCCCGGCGGATTTCTCATAAACCTCCCTGATCAGGCTCTCCGCCAGGGAATCTATCATATCCGGCGTCACATCCGTCACCAGCTCCACAAGATTTCTCTCCGTCAGAGGGGTGTAGGGAATGATCGTACAGATCACCATCAGCATGGGCACAACGGACAGGAAGAAGAAAAATGCAATACTGGCAGCGTAGGAACTGATATTCTGCTTTCTCATATCCTTCGAAAGCGTATTTCCGAACCGGTATAGTCTGCGAATCACTGCTGCTCTCCTTCATATATCTTTGTCACAAAACAGTCCTCATAAAAGAAATTCAGTATATCCTCCGAGGTGTAACCGCTTTGCGCCATCCGGCGGGCTCCGTTCTGACTCATTCCGACTCCGTGGCCGTAGCCCCCGCCAATCAAGGAATATCCTACCACATTTCCGTCCTTTTGACTAG
>CAYPSH010000127.1:0-5175 GCA_964413445.1 uncultured Acetatifactor sp. | reverse complement strand
TGGCCGCCCATCCGGGCGAGTCAGTCTTGTTCATTCATTATATCATGGTAATCCTACTTCCAGTTTCACATCAGTTTACCACAAATATCGAATGTATACAATAAAAAGATAGCTCTTATATAGCCTTATTTTCTTTTGGTTCACGCCTTCTGGCAGCGCACAATTGCCTTCTTCGGGCATTTTTCGGCGCAGGTGCCGCAGCCGGTGCACTTCTCCTGATCGATGGCCGCATGGAAGTCAGTCACCGTGACAGCCTGGGCAGGACAGTTCTTCACACAGATGCCGCAGCCGATGCAGCCCGTCTGGCAGGCCTTCATGGTGACAGGTCCCTTGTCCGTAGAGCTGCAGGCAACCGCATACTTTGCCTTGTAGGGCACAAGGGAGATCAGATGTTTCGGGCACACCGCAACACACTTTCCGCAGGCCTTGCACGCCTCCCTGTCCACCACAGCCACTCCGTTCTCCACATGGATCGCGTCAAAAGGGCATACCTTCACGCAGGTACCGAAGCCAAGGCAGCCGCTGTTGCAGGACTTGGGGCCTCCGCCGGGCACAAAGCTCATCATCCGGCAGTCCTCCGTCCCATAATAATCGTAGTCCTTCTTTGCCTTCTCACAATCGCCCTGGCAGGCCACATAGGCGACCTGCCTCTCCGACTTTTCCGCATCCACGCCCATGATCGCCGCGATCTTCGCTCCCACTGCCTCTCCGCCGACCGGGCAGGCGTTTACAGGCGCCTCGCCCTTGCTGATCGCAGCGGCAAGACCGGAGCAGCCCGCATAGCCGCAGCCGCCGCAGTTGTTGCCGGGCAGAGCTGCAAGAACGGCTTCCTCCTTCTCATCCACCTGCACACGGAACCTGATTCCGGCCGCGCCGAGGAAAAGCCCCACAAATATGCCCACAACGCCCACGATCACCGTGGCTGTGACAATTCCTGTTATACTCATGTGTCATTCTCCTCTCTACAGAAGTCCGGAAAAGCCGACGAAAGCGATCGCCATCAGCCCGGCTGTCACCAAAACGATAGGCATGCCCTTAAAAGCAGCGGGCACATCATTATACTCTATCTTCTCACGGATGCCCGCGAGGATCACAATGGCGATGGTAAAGCCCACCGCCGTGGCAAACCCGTTGACAATGCCGGTAAGGATCCCATACTCCGCCTGCTCATTGTTGATCGCCACGCCAAGGACCGCACAGTTGGTGGTGATCAGCGGCAGATAAACGCCCAGCGCCTCGTAGAGGGCCGGCATCGCCTTTTTCAGGAACATTTCCACAAACTGTACCAGAGCGGCGATCACCAGGATAAACACAATGGTGTCCAGATACTGCACATTGAACCGGATCAGGACAAAACGGTTGATGACACCGGCCACCGCACTGGCAAGGGTGATGACAAAGATAACCGCAGCTCCCATGCCCCCTGCTGTCTTCACCTTTTTTGACACCCCCAGGAAAGGGCACAGTCCGAGGAACTGGCTCAGCACCACATTGCTCACCAGAGAGGAACTGATCAGGATCACCAGTAAATTCTTCACATTTTCCATTTACTTTTCCTCCTCTTTCGGCTTCTCCGCTCCGGACTCATTGTCTTCCTTTATGAGCGCCATTGCTTTCGCCTTCAGGTCCGAAGACTTCTGATCATAGAAACGCTTTGAACAGCCCTTGTCGGAACAGTTCATACAATCCTCGCTGCAGCCGGAGCCGATCTTTTCATAGGGCTTTCCGGCCTTCCTGCGCTTTTCCTTTATGGCATTCTGCAAAGCCACCAGAACGGCAAGCACAAAGAATGCCCCCGGTGCCTGGCTGAAAATGCGGATGGGCACATAAGAGTCCGGCATAACGGAAAAACCGAACACCTTTCCCGCGCCCAGTATCTCCCTGACCGCGCCGATGCAGGTCAGGGCAAAAGAGAAGCCCAGTCCCATGCCGAGGCCGTCAAACAGTGAGGGGATCGGAGGATTGGAATAAGCGTAGGCCTCCGCCCTTCCCAGGATGATACAGTTTACCACGATCAGCGGGATATAGACCCCCAGCGAATTGTTTAAGGACGGCAGATAAGCCTCCAGCAACAGCTGCACAATGGTCACAAAGGACGCGATGATCACGATAAAGGCCGGGATGCGGACTCTGTTCGGGATCACCTTTCTCAGAAGGGATATGAACAGATTGCTCATTGCCAGCACAACCATGGTGGTCAGTCCCATGCCCAGTCCATTGATCGCAGAGGTGGTCACCGCCAGTGTGGGGCACATGCCCAGCATCAGCACAAAAGTGGGATTTTCCTTCACCAGACCGTTATACAATCTCTCTCCGGCTTTATTCATGGCTCGCACCTCCTTCCCCGTCAAGCACCTGGAGTGCCACAGTGATACCGCCGTTTACGGCATTTGTCACAGCTCTTGTGGTGATGGTGGCGCCGCTGATGGCATCCACCTCGTTGGTGCCTTCCTTCGCGCCTGTCTTTGTAAAGGTAAAGCTGTCATATTTTTTCCCGGCAAACTGAGGTGTCAGCACATTCGGCGCCTCCATGCCCAGTCCCGCGGTCTCGCTGATATCCAGAATGGAGACACCGCCTACCGTGCCGTCGCTCTCCACGCCCACATAAAGGCCGATATCGCCGCCGTATCCCTTTTTGGAGACAGACTCCACGACCACCCCGTAAAGGGTGCCCTCCGGGGTGCGTGCCACATAAATGTCTCCGATCTCCACATCGTTTGCCGCAAGGTCACTTACTGTCTCTGCAGGCACCGTCTCATCCGTTTTTTCAAAACTCAGGGAAATCCCCATCTCCTGCGCCCCGGGGAAGACGGCCACGCATGCCTCTTTCACGGCATTTTCCTGCTGCACTCTTCTGGGCTCCTTTGTCAGCTCATACACAAAGCCTAAGAGCAGTCCCGCTATCAAAGTGATGCAGAATAAAATCCCTGCCTCCCGCAGCATCACCTTCACATCGCTCTGTTTAGTCATGGCGCTTTCCTCCCTTCCCGTAACCGAAGGCAACCGGCTTTGTAACCCTCTCGATCAAAGGCACCAGGAGGTTACCCAGAATGATCGCATAGGAGACGCCCTCCGCGCCCGGTCCGAAAATACGGAAAATGCCGGTCATGATCCCGAGGAAACAGCCGAACACATACTGTCCCTTGATCGTGATCGGTCTGGTCACATAATCTGTCGCCATGAAAAAGGCTCCCAGCATCAGTCCGCCGCCGGAAATCTGTGCCGTCAGATAGGCAGGATCAAACCCGTGTCCGCCGAAAATACCCACAAACAGGGTAAAGGTCACTATGTAGCTTCCGGGGATCCGAAGATCGATCACACCCAGGAGGATCAGAACGCAGGCTCCGATGATGATGGCGATGACGGAGGTCTCCCCGATGGTTCCTCCCGTTCTTCCCATCACCATATCCAGGACATTCACAGACTCTCCCGCCTTCAGCGCAGCCAGCGGCGTAGCGCCGGTGTAGGCATCGCAGTCAAAGTTCGTCATGGCTGTGGGAAAGGAAATCAAAAGGAAGCATCTGGCAGCCAGCGCCGGGTTCATGAAATTCTGCCCCAGTCCGCCAAACAGCATCTTCACCACAAGGATAGCGAACACACCGCCCAGTGCCGCCATCCACAGCGGGATCGACACCGGCAGATTCAGGGCAAGCAAAAGCCCCGTCACCACCGCGGAGAGATCCGTGATCGTCAGTTTTTTCCTGTAAAGCCCAAACAGAAACTCCGTCAACACTGTACTTCCAATCGTCACAAGGATCACCGCCAGCGCCCGGGGGCCGAAATTATAGATGCCGAACCCTGTGGCGGGCATCAGGGCGACAATGACAGCCAGCATGATGCCGTTCGTCGTCACTTTGGAACGGATATGAGGATTGGATGATACCTTATACAATTCGCTCATGTGATTCCTCCTACTTTTTCTTCTTCGCCAGCTGCATTTTGCGCATGGATTTGATCTCCTGGGTCAGCGGCCGCTTTGCCGGACAGATAAAGCTGCAGCAGCCGCACTCGCAGCATTCCATGCCGTGATCTGCAAGGAAAGCCTCCTCGTCAAAATGCTCCGCATAGTCCGCAAGCCTGCTGGGGATCACTCTTCCGGGACAAACCTCCACGCATCTGCCGCAGTTGATGCAGGGGCCCGGTTCCATGGCCGAAACATCATCCTTGGAAAGTGCCAGAAGGGCTGTGGAGGTTTTTGTGGTGGGCACATTCAGATCAAACATGCCGAATCCCATCATGGGGCCGCCGCAGATGATCTTCTCGGGTTTCCCCCGGAAACCGCCCGCCTCATCCAAAAGCTCCTGATAGCTTGTACCGATCCTCACACGGAAATTGCGGGGCCTGGCCACAGCATCCCCCGTCACAGTGACAATGCGCTCCATCAGTGGTCTTCCCTCGATGATGGCGCGGTAAATCGCAACGACAGTGTCCACATTGTTGACCACGCAGCCCGCATCCGCAGGAAGCATGGTCGAATTGATCTTCCGCCCGGTGACAGCGAAGATGAGCTGTCTCTCTCCGCCCTGCGGATATTTGGTCTTCAGAGCCTTTACACTGATCCTGTTCTCCCCTCTGGTGAGCTGCTTTAAGAGGGAGATACAGTCGGGCTTATTGTCCTCCACCGCCAGTATCCCCTGCGCATTGGGAAAGAGCTTCAGCATCACCTTTAAGCCCCCGATCAGCTTTTCCGGTTCCTCCAGCATTCTCCGGTAATCCGAGGTCAGATAAGGTTCGCACTCCGCACAGTTTGCGATCACATAATCTATTTTTTCCGGCTCCTTCGGAGAAAGCTTGACGTGTGTCGGGAAGCCTGCACCTCCCATACCTACAATGCCCGCCTCCCGGATTCCGTCAAGGATCTCTTCCCGGCTCATCTTGTTGAGAGGCGCCGTCGGATAAAACCCCGCGTCCTCATACAGGCCGTCATTTTCCACAACAATACTCATGACAAGGTCGCCCGTCACCACCCGCCTTGGCTCTATGGCTTTCACCGTCCCCGAGACCGAGGCATAGATCGGCGCGGACACGAACCCGCCGCTCTCTGCAATTTTCTGTCCTGTCAGAACCCTGTCACCCTTTGCCACTATCGCCTTGGCCGGTGCCCCGATATGCTGGGACAGAGGATACACCAGTTCACCTTTTGGCAGGATATCCTGAATCGGCTTATCCTTTGAC
>CAYPSH010000126.1:0-5223 GCA_964413445.1 uncultured Acetatifactor sp. | reverse complement strand
CGTGGGCAGCTGTTGTATAAATTCAAAACTCATTTTTTTCTCTGCCTTTCATATGGTTTTTGTTCTGCATTTGCGTCCATTATAGTATAAGAATAAAAATACTGCAAGGTTAGTACTCTTTTTTTGATTTTTCACTTTCCGAAAAAAGGTTAATATGCTATACTGGACATTGAAAACATGAAAAATAGTTTGGAAGATGCCGTGCAGGAGGAAGGTATGCAGGCGGATGAGTACAGAAAGCGTCGTGTAAAAAGATTAAAAAAATATTTGATCTTGATGTTTGCGGTTTCTGTCACGGTACCGTTTGTGCTGAGTCTGGTTTTGCTGGGCAGGGTGATGAGCCTGGGCAGAACGGTAAAAGAATTGACGGCGCAGGTGGAACAACTGACGGAAGCGGTGAGGCTTCTGCAGGAGGATGCGGATGCCCGGGCGATGGAGGAGCAGGATCCGGACCAGAGCTATGCCCGGACCGGTGAGGCAAAACAGGCGCTTGCCGGGCGTGTCCTCGGACAGGATGCTTCCTCAGGGGAAGCGGATCAGGCTGACCCTTCGGATCAGCAGTCAGAGCCGGAGGCAGCGCACAAGGTTTATCTGACATTCGATGACGGCCCCAGTATTTATACGCAGGATATTTTAGACATTCTGGACAGGTATGACGTGAAAGCCACCTTTTTTGTGGTGGGAAAGGATACGGATTCAGCCAGGGAATCGCTGAAGGACATTGTGGAGAGAGGACATACTCTGGGAATGCATTCCTACAGCCACAAATATTCTGAGGTCTATGCCTCGGTCGACGCATTTGCGGAGGATTTTAACAGGCTTCGGGATTACCTGAAAGAGGTGACGGGGGTGGAGAGCACGGTCTACCGGTTCCCGGGGGGCAGTTCCAACACAGTCAGCGCTCTGGATATGGAGGAATATGCAGAGTATCTGGACAGTGTGGAGGTGCGTTTCTTTGACTGGAATATCTCTTCCGGCGATGGTGGGAGCGAGAAGCTGACAGTGGAGAAGCTGGTAAAAAACAGTACTGCGGATATTGAAAGCAACAAGGTATCTGTCATCCTGCTCCACGATTCCGCCGAAAAGAAGACAACTGTGGAGGCATTGCCTGTTATCATTGAGAACATTCTGGCTATGGAGGACACCGTGATACTACCGATCACGGATGCCACCGTGCCGGTTCAACATATACATCGTCAGACGGAAGAAGACGATGCAACAAAAGAATGAATGGAGGTATACGACACCATGGGCTTTTTCTCAGACTTAAAAGAAGATTTATCGCAGGCTGTCAATGAACTGATGCCCGGCGAGGAACAGCTTAAGACCAGAGAAGAACAGACCGAAGAAGAGCAGGCACAGGAAGAACAGACCAGAGAAGAGCAGAACAAAGAGGAGCAGACCGAGGAGCCGGAGACAGAAATTTCTATCGATGAGATGCTGAAAAGGATCGACACCATCGGAATGCAGAAGGAGGCGGCTGCGGAGGAAAAAGAAAGTCCGGGGCAGGAAACGGCAGAGAGCGCAGACGACTCGAAAGATGCGGAAATGGAGAAGATGTTGGACGAGATGCTGACAGCACATATTGCGGAGGAGACGCAGGCTGCAGCGAAGCAGGAAGAGAACAGAGGAGCGGAGAAAAAAATGGAGATAGAGACAGCCAGAGTGGCAGTTGACGAGACATCCGTCATCACGGCAGGCATGACGGTGACAGGAGATATTGTAACCGAAGGTTCTATGGAGATTGTCGGAACGATCAACGGAAATGTGGACGCATTGGGAAAGCTGAACATCACGGGCCATGTCAACGGAAACTCAAAGGCGGCTGAAATCTATGCGGAAGGCGCAAAGATCAACGGTGAGGTTGTCAGCGAGGGAGCCGTGAAGATCGGAGCAAGCTCTGTCATCATCGGCAATATCTCTGCCTTCAGCGCAGCGATTGCCGGCGCTGTCAAGGGTGATATCGATATCAGGGGGCCGGTAGTGCTGGATGCCTCCGCCATCGTAATGGGCAACATCAAATCCAAGTCCGTTCAGATCAATAACGGTGCGGTCATTGAGGGCATGTGCTCACAGTGCTATGCGGATGTCAGCCCTACTTCCTTCTTTGATGAATATAAACCGGATATCATAAAAAAGACAAAAAACAGATAGAGACCAGACAGGGAGGCAGACATGCACAGAATTTTATTGAAACTCAGCGGCGAGGCACTGGCAGGCGAAAAGAAGACAGGCTTTGACGAGGCGACTGTCAGGAAAGTGGCGCTTCAGGTGAAACAGCTTGTGGACGACGGTATTCAGGTAGGTATCGTCATCGGCGGCGGCAATTTCTGGCGCGGCAGGACCAGTGAAAATATTGACAGGACCAAGGCGGACCAGATAGGAATGCTTGCCACTGTGATGAACTGTATTTATGTGTCTGAGATTTTCCGTTCCACAGGAATGCAGACCAGTATCCTGACTCCGTTTGAGTGCGGTTCCTTTACAAAGCTGTTTTCCAAGGACAGAGCAAACAAGTATTTTGAACAGGGTCAGGTAGTATTTTTCGCAGGCGGCACAGGACACCCCTACTTTTCAACGGACACAGGTGTTGTGCTCCGGGCAATTGAAGTTGAGGCGGAAGTGATCCTTCTTGCGAAGGCTGTTGACGGTGTCTACGACGATGATCCCAACAAGAATCCCAATGCCAGAAAGTACAGCGAGGTGTCCATCGAGGAGGTTATCGAAAAGAATCTCCAGGTGGTCGATATGACAGCCTCGATCCTCGCGAGAGACAATAAGATGCCCATGTGGGTATTCGGACTGAACGAGGAAAACAGTATTGTGAATACGGTGAAGGGAAACTTCAACGGCACAAAAGTGAGCGTATGAGCGCTGCAGGCGGCGCAGGATAGCTGCCGGGAGCTTAAGTATGCCGGTACAGAATCAGAATAAGAAGAGAAGAAAAGAGGGAAAAATATGGATGCCAGATTACAGCAGTATGAAGATAAAATGAAGAAGGCTTTAGAGTATCTGGAGTCAGATTACGCGGGAATCCGTGCAGGGCGTGCAAATCCCCATGTGTTGGATAAACTCCGCGTGGATTATTACGGAACGCCGACTCCGATTCAGCAGGTGGGAAATGTGACTGTTCCGGAGGCGCGCATCATTCAGAGCGCACCATGTGAAAAGTCCCTGTTAAAACCGATCGAGAAGGCGATCCAGACTTCCGACATCGGCATCAATCCGACCAATGACGGAAATGTGATCCGTCTTGTATTTCCGGAACTTACCGAGGAGAGAAGAAAAGATCTTGCGAAGGAAGTGAAGAAGAAGGCGGAGGAAGGCAAGGTTGCGATCCGCAATATCCGCAGGGACGGAAACGATGCCTTCAAGAAGCTTGCCAAGACAGAAGTTTCCGAGGATGAGATCAAACAGTTGGAAGAACAGCTTCAGAAGCTGACCGATAAATTTATCAAGGAAGTTGATTCTCTGATGGAGAAAAAATCCAAGGAGATCATGACGGTATAAGCGTGCGTGGAGCGAAGGCTTCGCGGATGACGTGTCTGAAAAGGATAACTTATTTTTACAGCGGGGGAGTGGAGAGGATGTCCGCTCCCCGTTTGTGTGCAGAGAGGGCAGGCTATGAGTGAAGAATTAAAGGTGCCGAACCATGTGGCGATCATTCTGGACGGAAACGGCAGGTGGGCCAAAGCGAAGGGAATGCCGAGAAATTACGGGCATGTGCAGGGGGCAAAGACAGTTGAGGTCATCTGTGAGGAGGCCTACAAGATGGGGATCCGGTATCTGACAGTCTATGCCTTCTCCACGGAGAACTGGAACCGGCCGAAGGATGAGGTGGATGCGCTGATGAAACTTCTGCGCAGCTATATGAAAACCTGTCTCCAGACTGCAAAAAAGAACAGGATGTGTGTCCGCGTCATCGGGGATAAGACGGGACTGGACGAGGATATCCGCACAAGGATAGCAGAGCTTGAGGAGGCGACGAAGGACAATGACGGCCTCCACTTTCAGATCGCCATCAACTACGGCGGCAGGGACGAACTGGTCCGCGCGGTGAAAAAGATGGCCGGGAAGCTTGAGAGCGGCTTGCTTTCGGCGGAACAGATCACGGAAGAGACCTTAAGTGAGTGCCTGGATACGGCCGGTATCCCTGATCCGGATCTTCTGATCCGCACCTGCAACGAGCAGAGGATTTCCAATTTCCTGTTATGGCAGCTTGCCTATACGGAATTTTATTTTACGCCTGTTCCCTGGCCTGCTTTTACCAAGGAAGAATTGGTAAAAGCGGTGGAGGCATATAATCATAGGGAAAGAAGATACGGGGGACTGAAGGAGGAGTAACATTATGTTTCGTACCAGGCTTGTGAGCGGTATTGTACTCATTCTGATCGCATTTGCCGCATTTTTTCTGGGAGCACCTGTGCTCACGGTCCTGCTTATGCTTATTTCGCTGGTGGGCTACAGAGAGCTTGCCCAGGCGCTGGACGTCTCCGGGAGCCGGGACAGGGCAGAGTTTTCCGAAGAGGGAAGAGAAGAAAAGAAAAGCGCGGAGAAAACGCACTTTGGCGCTCCGGAGATCGTGGGCTATGTGGGGATCGTGCTGTATTATCTGGTGGTTCTCCTGGCAGACCTGGGCGTTGTGGAAAACGGTATGTTTTTCCTGACAGCCTGTGTCTCGGCTGTATTTCTGGCGGAACTGTTCGTCTATGTGCTGGCGTTCCCAAAATATCAGGCGGAGCAGATCGCTTTTGCCTTTTTCTCCTTTGTGTATGCGCCGGTGATGCTTTCTTTCATTGACCTTACGCGCGGACTGGAGAACGGAAGATTTCTGGTATGGTTTGTGCTGATCTGCTCCTGGGGCTGTGATACCTGCGCCTATTGCGTGGGAAAACTGATCGGGAAGAAAAAAATCTTTCCCGTCCTAAGTCCGAAAAAGTCCCTGGAGGGCTGCATCGGCGGCGTGGCGGGGGCTGCGCTGATCGCATTTCTGTACGGTATCTTTGTGGCTGACGGCATTCAGGAGAGCCTGCTCTTTGCCCTGGTGGGAGCCGTGGGAGCTGTCGTTAGCATGGTTGGAGACCTGGCGGCCTCGGCCATCAAGAGAAACAAGGGCATCAAGGATTACGGGAAGCTGATCCCGGGACACGGCGGGATCATGGATCGCTTTGACAGTGTGATCGTCACGGCGCCGATCATCTATTTCCTGTCTGCGTTGTTTTT
>CAYPSH010000125.1:0-5232 GCA_964413445.1 uncultured Acetatifactor sp. | reverse complement strand
GTGATCATGTCCGGCAATGTCTATGTGAACGGGCAGAAGGAGGACAAGGCAGGCACTGCCTTCGACCCTGCAAAGATCAAACTGGAGGTCAGGGGCAGCTCCTTAAAATATGTGAGCAGAGGCGGGCTGAAGCTGGAAAAGGCCATGAATGTATGGCATTTTCAGCTTGACGGCAGGATATGTATGGACATCGGCGCCTCCACCGGCGGCTTCACCGACTGTATGCTGCAAAACGGTGCGGCAAAGGTGTATTCCGTGGACGTGGGACACGGACAGCTGGCCTGGAAACTCAGAAACGACGAGAGAGTGGTCTGCATGGAGCAGACGAACTTCCGCTATCTGAAGCGGGAGGATATACAGGATGAACTGGATTTTGCCAGTGTGGATGTGTCCTTTATCTCGCTGACAAAAATACTGATCCCCGCGCGGAACCTCTTAAAGGCCGGGGGCGAGATGGTCTGTCTGATCAAGCCCCAGTTTGAGGCCGGGAGAGAAAAGGTGGGAAAGAACGGCGTCGTCCGGGAAACCTCCACGCACAGGGAAGTGATCGCAAAGATCGTGGACTACGCGGACAGCATCGGCTTTACGGTGCTGCACCTGGAGTACTCCCCTATCAAGGGGCCGGAGGGCAACATCGAGTATCTGATCCATTTGAAAAAGGAAGCTGAGCCGGATGAGGTGAAGGCGGGACTGAGCGAACAGGAGGCGGAGAACCGACTGAAAGAAATCACAGAGAACGGAAGCGGGCTGTCACATACTCCCGAATGGGAGAGGCTGATCGCCGGGACGGTGGAAAACTCCCATTCCCTGTAGAAAGCAGGATAAATTCATGAAGCATTTTCTGATCTACACAAACCGGCACAAGGACGCAAATCTTGCCACCACCAAAAGGATATGCGACCATCTTGCACTGCGGGGGCAGCGCGTCACCGTGAAGGCGGATGAGGACAACTGGAAGGACAGGATCGCCGACGACACCGACGACATCCCGGCGGATATCCCGTCGGATGTGGACTGCATGATCGTGCTGGGCGGAGACGGAACGGTGCTGCAGGCGGCCAGGGCGACCAAGAAGCTTCACATCCCCATCATCGGGGTAAACCTGGGCACTCTGGGGTATATGACCGAGATAGAGCCGGAAAATCTGGAGGAGTCGATCGACCGGCTGATCAGCGGAGATTACGAACAGGAGAGCCGCATGATGCTAAACGGCAAGGCGCACCTTGCGGACGGCACAAAAGAGGGCTGGGCCCTGAATGATATTGTCATATCCAGATGCGGGTCTTTACAGATCATCAAGTTTAATATCTATGTCAACGGACAGTTTTTAAATGATTATCAGGCGGACGGCATGATCGTGACCACACCGACAGGCTCCACGGGCTACAACCTGTCCGCGGGCGGGCCTCTGGTGGAGCCGAAGGCAAGGCTGATCGTGCTGACACCCATCTGTCCGCACTCTTTGAACCAGAGGAGCATTATCCTCTCGCCGGAGGATTGTATCGAGATTGAGATACCGGAGGGCAGGGAAGGCAGAGTGCAGACGGTGGAGGCAAACTTTGACGGAACTCACGTGATCCCTCTGTGTACCGGGGACAGGATCAGGATCGTGCAGTCTGAAAAGCAGACCGATTTTATCAAACTCAATCAGGTGAGCTTTTTGGAGGTGCTGCACAGGAAGATGAGTGATTAGGCGGGAAATGGGGAATGGCATATGAAAAAAAAGAGACATGATAAGATCATCGAACTGATCCAGAACAACGACATAGAGACCCAGGAGGAACTGGCGGGGAGACTCAGGGAGGAAGGCTTTCAGGTGACGCAGGCGACTGTCTCCAGGGACATCAGGGAGCTGAAGCTGTCCAAGGTGCCAACGGGAAACGGCGGGCAGAAGTATGTGGTCTTAAAGCAGGATGACAGCCATATGGGGGACAAGTACATCCGCGTGCTCAAGGATGCCTATGTGGACATGGAACCGGCCCGGAATCTTCTGGTGGTGAAGACAGTCTCCGGCATGGCGATGGCGGTTGCCGCCGCCCTGGATGCGCTGGAGCTAAAGGAGATCGTGGGCTGTATTGCGGGGGACGACACCATTTTTCTTGCCATGCACACCGAGCAGGAGGCAAGGGAACTGATGGAAAAGCTCCGCAGCATGATGGAATAAAAAAGGCAACCGGGCAGTTGCCGGAAGGATCGTCGGGGAAGGTAGTCGAGGAGAAGAAAATGTTACAAAGCTTACATGTGAAAAATCTGGCTCTGATGGAAGAGACAGAGGTGGAATTCGGCAGGGGACTGAATATCCTGACAGGTGAGACCGGGGCGGGCAAATCCCTGCTGATCGGCTCTGTCACCCTGGCACTGGGCGGAAAATTTGAGAAGGATATGCTCAGGAAGGGGGCGGACAGTGCGCTGGTGGAGCTGGTCTTTTCGGCTGACAGCGAAAAAATCCGGGAGAAGCTTGCCTCGATGGACATGGAAGCCGGGGAGGACGACACAGTCATCATCACAAGAAAGCTGCAGGCGGGCAAGAGCATCTGCCGGATCAACGGAGAGACGGTCACGGCGAAGCAGGTGAAGGAGCTTGCGGAGGTGCTGCTTGACATCCACGGACAGCACGAGCACCAGTCCCTTCTTCACAAAAAGAAGCACATGGAGATTTTGGACGAATTCTGCGGGGAAGAATTCCTTCCCGCAGCACAGGAGGTCGAGGAGGCATATAAGAGCTGCAGAGAGCTGAAAAAAAGGCTGGAGGACGAGAGGCTGGATGAGGCGTCAAAGGCGAAGGAACAGTCTCTCGCGGAGTTTGAGTGGAAGGAGATCGAAGAGGCAAGACCGGTGATCGGAGAGGACGGGGAACTGGAAAAGCGATACCGTCTGATGGTCAACAGCAAAAAGATCACGGAATTTCTTTCTGAAAGCTATCAGTATACGGGCAGCGATTTTGAAAACAGTGCGGCCTCCGCCCTGAGCCGGGCCCTGCGCTCCCTGAGAAGCGTTGCCGGGCTTGACGAGCGCCTGGAGGAGTTGGAGGGACAGCTTTCCGAGGTGGAAAACCTCCTGGCGGATTACAACCGCGATATCTGCGAATATATGTCGGATTGTGAGTTTGACGGGGAGACCTTTACCCAGATAGAGGAGCGCCTGAATCTGTTAAACCACTTAAAGGAAAAGTACGGCAGCACCCTGGAGGAGGTCATCGCCTACGGGGAGGGCAGGCAGAAGCTTCTGGAAAAGCTTGCGGATTACGATGCCTATATGGAAAAGCTTGCGGCAGAATTTCAGGCGGAGCAAAAGCGCCTGGAGGCGGCCTGCGAGCGCCTTTCCGAGGTCAGGATAAGACATGCGAAGGAGCTGAGCGCACAGTTGAAGGATGCCCTGGTAAACTTAAATTTCCTGACGGTGGAGTTTGAAATCGCCGTGCGCCCCGGGCAGCAGATCACGGCAAAAGGCTGGGACGATGTGGAATTTTTAATTTCCACTAATCCCGGGGAGGCTTTAAGACCCTTAAACCAGGTGGCGAGCGGCGGTGAACTGTCCAGGATCATGCTGGCCATCAAGACAGTGCTGGCCGGCAGAGACGACATTGATACGCTGATCTTCGACGAGATCGACACCGGTATCAGCGGGAGAACAGCATGGAGGGTTGCCGAGCAGCTCGACAAGGTGGGACGCGCCCATCAGGTCATCTGCATCACCCATCTGCCCCAGATAGCAGCCATGGCTGACAGACATTTCTGCATTGAAAAAAGCGCGACGGTGGACAATACCATCACGGACATCCGCATTCTGGAGGAGGAGGACAGCCTGAAGGAGCTGGCGAGACTTCTTGGAAGTGACACCCTTTCCGAAGCTGCGCTGACCAACGCCCGGGATATGAAAAAGCAGGCGCGGGAGCAGAAGAGCTGCGAGTGAGCGGATTTGAATAAGAAATGAAAAAAAGCACATAATGAGTATGAAAAAAGACCCTTGAAAGGGTCTTTTTTTCATGGAAAATTGCAGGGCAGGTCGGGCGTATAGATGGTGAGGGCTGGCATATATGAAGCGGGATGAGAATGCAAACATACAGAGGCAGGCAGGCGAGGAGATGGTGGTGCTTTTACAGGACTGGAAGAAACGTGTAAGGCGCATAAAAATATACAAATACTGTCTGGCGGCCATCCTCATGCTCTGCTGTGTCCTTCTGACCGGTCTGCTGTATTATTGGATAGACAGCAGTATTCCTTCTGTGATCAACATGCGGGCGGACCGGAATGAATCCTTTCTCCTGGGGGTTCCCGCAAAGGCACAGATTCAGAAGGTCAACAGCCAGAATGCCAGCAATATCCCGGAGGGAGCAGTTGAGATCGATCTCAGGCAGACGGTAACCATGCGTGCATCCGCTCAGTCTGACTACCGGATGCAGGTAATGCTGTTTGGCTTTCTTCCGGTCAAACAGGTGGACATCCGGATCATCGAAGACGAGGAACTGATACCTGTCGGAATGCCCATCGGCATTTACGTGGAGACCCCGGGTGTGCTCGTGGTGGGAACCGGGGAGTTTCAGGGACCGGACGGAATGAAATACTCGCCCTCCAGACACATCCTGAAATCGGGAGACTATATCACGCAGATGAACGGGGAGGCTGTGTCCGACAAGGATGAATTTATCCGCAAAGTGGAGGAAAACGGCAGCGAGGAGATCGAACTGACTGTGGAGCGGGAGGGGAGCCTGATCGACCTTCTCATAAAGCCTGCCATGGACGGAAACGGCAGCTACAAGATCGGTGCATGGGTCAGGGATAACGCACAGGGAATCGGCACCATGACCTATATCGATGCCGACGGAAATTTCGGCGCGCTGGGACACGGCATCACGGACGCAGATACGGGAGAACTGATGGAACTGGATGCAGGAAGCCTCTACCTGACGGAGATCGTGGACATCAGGAAGGGCGTTTCCGGTACGCCTGGGGAGATGACCGGCATGATCGTCTACTCTGAGGACAGGATCCTGGGGGAGATCACGGAGAACAGCACCAGCGGCATTTACGGTGTCTGCAATGACAAGGGGCTGGAGATGGGGAGCAGGGAGGCTCTGCCCATCGGCTTAAAGCAGGAGATAGAGCTGGGGGCAGCACAGATCCTCTGCACAGTGGAAGACACGGCGAAATATTATGATGTGGAGATCACGGCAGTGCACTTAGACCACGACAATGTAAACAGGGGCATTGAGCTGACTGTGACAGATCCGGA
>CAYPSH010000124.1:0-5238 GCA_964413445.1 uncultured Acetatifactor sp. | reverse complement strand
CGCTCGTTCAGGCAGGAAAAAAGCTGCGATGTCACAAAGCTGTTAGTGACTTCGGTTCCGAGGTCGTCGATGATGAGTAGCTCGCAGTTATATAAATCGTCATAGAAAGCTTGGAGAGAATCCTTGGCCTTTACGTCGAACGAATAGTGCGCGAGTGTGTCAAACAGAACGGCAGAACTGAAATAAATGACAGAACAACCGGCCTGAAGAAGCTCTTTAGCAATACATCCCGATAGAAAACTCTTTCCGGTTCCTACTGTACCATAAAAAAAGAGATTATGGTAGTCCTGTTTGAAGTTTTTTATAAATTTTTGGCATAACTCCACAGCAGAGCGGAAACGCTGCAGATCTTCGCCCTGATAATATTCATAGGAAAGAGAGGAAAAATTTTCCCTCTCGATCATATCCTGTATGTTGGACTGGGCATAGAGAATAGAGAGCTCCTGCCTGCGGAAGCAGTGGCATTTTTCCCTTGCGCCCTCCCCGGAAAGAATATAGCCTGTGTCCTTACAGTCGGGACAGGTATAGACGGGCTCGAGATAGTCGCCGGGAAACCCGGCGCTTTTTAAGAGCGCCAGACGTTTTTCTTTTAAATCCGCCAGCTGTGTGTGGAGCGTTGCCGTCGCCGTGTCGTCGCCGGCGAGAAGCAGTCTGGCGGCTGAGACGGAAAGTGTGCTCACAGCCTCCTCCAGCTCTCTGTAACCGGGGACGGCCTCATAAACCCGGGCACGCCTTGTCTCCAGAAGATGCCTGTTGTCGTCCCTGGTCTTTTCGTAGCCCTGTATGATAGATTCATATTGCGCATTGCTCAGTGCCAAGGCGATTTCCCTCCCGCTTAATTACTTAACAATTCTTTTTCCAGCGCATCGAAATCGTAGGTGTTCTGCGCAAACTGATTGAACCGGTTGACGTACTGTCTGGAATCGGCAGCAGTTCCTGCGGCATTTTTCTTTTTGGAACGGTAGGCGGCATCGATCTTCCGGACATCTTCCAGCTGCGTTACGTTCTGGCTGTGCCAGCTGGTGAGCAGTACATCCGCATATTTGAAGCGGTTGGAATTCACTGCGAGAACTGTCCTGCGGCAGGCTTCCAGAATGATATCCATGGAAAAGCCGAAGGAGTCAGTCCAGCGTGTGATGAAGGACAGCTCTGCCTCGGTGGGCATATTGCTGCTGCCCAGAGCCTTGACGATGTCGTAGACCTCTTTGGTGTAGCGTCCGCCCTGATCCTGTGCCTGCTCGGGGGTAGTGATACCTGCTTCCGCCCAGCTGATGGCAACCTTTTCTATGTACTTGAAATCCTTCTTGCCGCGGTCGACGCAGTACTGCAGCAGATAATCGATCAGATCATCGGAGAAGTGAAGTCCGTCGGTAAAGAAGAGGATCGTCTTCATCTCGGCGGGAGTCAGCGGCTTTCCGATGTAGGTCTCTGCGATGAACAAAAGCTGTGCTGTGTTTTCACGGCTCTTAAATTCACGCAGCTGGTCGGCCGAATAAGACGGCTTTACAAAGGAAGGAACACTGACGGGCTCCTGCGCGGACAGATCGATCTCGGGCATCGCGGCAGGGGTCTGTACTGTGGCGGGCATGGGTACAAAGGAGGATATTGTCCCGCCTGCAGAGAGATTCACCGGTGCCTGGGAATCCTGCAGATCATGCATATGTATACCGACAAGCGACTTGTCCTGATCGAAATCCAGATCAAGAAGCTGCTGTTTCTCCCAGTATTTCAGCGCGCGGACCACATCCTTTTCCGTGTGGTTAAACTTGTCCGCAATATCAGACACACTGGTAGCCTGATGCGCGTTCATCATGCGGAGCAGATACAGGTATATCTTTACCTGTGCGTCGTTGGCCTCTCTCATATATTCATCGATAAAAAGGTTGGACACAACGGTAGAATCCGCCTGTGTATCTTTATAAATTGTCAAACGTGCCATAGTACATACTTCCCTCTCTCAATAAAACTTTTAGAACGATTGCTGCATGGAACCCCCTCACAGCAGGGTCAGTATAGCATAAGGGTTTTTAAAAAGAAATAGGCATTATTCCGAAAGAAATTACCCCTCCCAAAGTGGATAAAAATGTGGAAATTGTGGACAATGTGGACAAAATCACAGGCTTTTTTTGATTGTGCCGAAGTATCGGCCTTTTCGGGCAGCCTTTCATAAAAAAATATCCACAACATAATAAAAAATATCCACAGGCCGAACGGATGAAATTCTGGTACGGAACTGTGGATATTGTGGAAAATTAATTGCCGAGGAGATTTTCCCCTATTTTAAATACATCTCCGGCTCCCATAGTTATCAACATATCGCCGTTTATGCAATTTTCCAACAGGAAATTTTCAATCTCGTCAAAGGTCGGAAAATAATATGCCTCGTGTCCCAGGGACTCGATCTCCTCCTTCAGCGTCTCGGAGCTGATGCCAAGGGTGTCTGTTTCGCGCGCGGCATAAATATCAGCCAGTATGATCTTGTCCGCCAGAGTGAGGGCTTTTGCAAAATCCTTCAGGAATGCCCTGGTGCGCGTGTAGGTGTGGGGCTGGAAGACACACCACAGAGTCTTGTGCGGATAATTCGCAGCGGCCTTCAGGGCTGCCGTGATCTCTGTGGGATGGTGGGAGTAGTCGTCGATGACGGTAACACCGCCGATGGTTCCCTTGTATTCAAAGCGTCTGTCCGTGCCGGAAAAACTGTGCAGCGCCCGGTCGGTGGCCGCAGGGTCCAGGGCGAGGTGATCCGCCAGAGCAGCCGCAGCCACAGCGTTCATGACATTGTGCTCTCCCGGCACATTGAGGCTTATCCTGCGGGGACTTTGCCCGGGACAGTGGAGCAGGAAGGAGGGATGCCCGAGCTCGTCATAAGTAATGTCTGAGGCATAATAATCCGCGGATGCGTCCCTGCCGAAGGTGAGACATTTGCAGGGCAGCCCGTCTGTGATTTCCGAAAGATTCTCAATCTCCCTGTTGATGATCAGGCAGCCGTCCGCAGGAAGCAGCGCGGCAAATTCCCGGAAGGAGTGGCGGATATCGTCCAGGTCTTTAAAAAAGTCCAGATGATCTGCCTCTATATTCAGGATAATGCCGATCTTCGGAAAAAAGCTTAAAAAGCTGTTGGTGTATTCGCAGGCCTCCGTCACGAAATAACCGGAATGCCCCACGCGGATGTTGCCGCCGATGGTTTTCAAAATACCGCCGATGGAAAGGGTGGGGTCTGTGTCTGCACTGAGCAGGATCTCGCTGATCATGGAGGTTGTCGTGGTCTTTCCGTGGGTGCCGCTGACAGCCACAGGCGTGTCATAGTTTTTCATGATCTGGCCGAGCAGCTGGGCTCTGGTGAGGCAGGGGATATTTTTCTCGTGAGCCGCCACATATTCCGGGTTGTCCGGGTGGATCGCGCTGGTAAACACCACAAGATCCAGATCATCTGTAATATTTTCTGCTCTTTGTCCATAAAATACGGTAATGGCTTTTGCCTCCAGCATGTCGGTCAGGGCGCTGTGAGAGCGGTCGGAACCGGAAACGTGAAAGCCCTGATCCGCCAGAAGCTCTGCCAGGCCGCTCATGCTGACACCGCCGATACCTACAAAAAAGACAGAACAGGGATGTTTAAAGTCTATCTGATACATAGTAGTCTCCTTTATTTTGCTGTTACTTTACATTATATACATTTGCAGGCAAAAAACAAATATTAAATAAGAAAGGACAAAAAAAGGATGGGTATCCGCAGGGAGAGATTTCAGAAAAAAGCACGCGGTGACACGTGTTAGAAGAGAATTATGAGTCGAAAAAAGCGAAATGATGCGAAAGAATGAGAAACCGGTCACAAAAAACAGGAAAATAGTACCAATAAAACAAAATATTTAATCAATTGCTATTCACTTTCGCGTTTAATTATGGTACACTTAATCATATTAAAAGTAACTTATAACAGGATTTTAGACAGAAGGCTAAACAGAGGTGATGACATGATCAAAAAAGAAATGATTGCCATGCTGCTTGCGGGTGGACAAGGCAGCCGTCTTGGTGTTCTGACTTCCAAGGTGGCCAAGCCTGCCGTAGCATTCGGAGGGAAATACCGTATCATCGATTTCCCGTTGTCCAACTGCATCAATTCAGGTGTGGATACTGTGGGCGTCCTGACACAGTATCAGCCTTTGCGTCTGAATACGCATATCGGAATCGGTATTCCGTGGGATTTGGACAGAAACATCGGAGGTGTCACGGTACTGCCCCCGTATGAGAAGAGCGGGAACAGTGAGTGGTATACCGGAACAGCCAACGCTATCTACCAGAATATCGAGTACATGGAGAGCTTCAATCCGGAGTATGTGCTCATCCTGTCGGGTGACCATATCTACAAGATGGACTACGAGGTGATGCTTGATTTCCACAAGGCAAACGGCGCTGAGGTTACCATTGCTGTCATGCCGGTTCCCATGGAGGAGGCAAGCCGCTTCGGCATTATGATCACGGATGAAAACAGAAAGATCACGGAATTTGAGGAGAAGCCGGAGCATCCCAGAAGCAATCTTGCCAGCATGGGTATCTACATATTTAATTGGAAGACTCTGAAGGAAGCTCTGATCGCCATGGCAGACCAGCCCCAGCTGGATTTCGGTAAGCATATCATTCCCTACTGCCATGAGAAGGGTTCGCCTCTGTATGCTTATGAGTTTACCGGTTACTGGAAGGATGTCGGAACCCTGAGCTCCTACTGGGAGGCCAACATGGAGCTGATCGACATCGTCCCTGAGTTCAACCTCTATGAGGAATACTGGAAGATTTACACCAACAATGAGATCCAGCCGCCTCAGTATTTCTCCGAGGACAGCGTGGTAGAGGGCAGTATCATCGGCGAAGGAACGGATGTCTACGGAAAGGTTTATAATTCTGTCATCGGCAGGGGCATCACCATCGGAAAGAATACGGTGGTGCGCGATTCCATTATTATGAACCAGACGCAGATCGGTGAGGACTGTGAGATTTACAAGGCGATCATCGCGGAAGAGGTCAAGATCGGAAACGGCGTAAAGCTCGGCGTGGGCGAGGAGGTTCCCAATGAGACGGCACCTCATATTTACAACCACGGTCTTGTGACCATCGGCGAGAAGAGTGTGATCCCGGCGGGCGTAAGCGTCGGAAAGAACACGGTGATCTTTGGCGAGACGACAGCAGACGACTATCAGGATTCCAGGCTTGCGGACGGCAAGTCGTTGATTAAGGCAGGTGAGT
>CAYPSH010000123.1:0-5275 GCA_964413445.1 uncultured Acetatifactor sp. | reverse complement strand
CAGGAAACCTGTGGTATGTGTTCCGCACAAAGATCGCGCCGAAGAAGCAGAAATAAACTGCCAAAAGAGGCCGATAAGTTTTTGTTCACCACTTTTTTAGAATTAAATTAGAAAATGGTCACACTTTGGACACATTTTTTGGGTATTGTATTACTTGGATAGTTGATGAACTCACTATCTCCCCCCTCATAAGAAAATAGGCAAGGAGCCGCGGCGCAAGCCGGGGCTCTTTTGCCGTGCGGAAAAAATAAAGTTGTGGTAGAAACGGAAGAAATAGAGTACAATAGGGTGTAATATTGGTTCTGATCCGATGGAAAAGCCGCAGGGCGGCGGAATGTGAGGAAATGCGAGAAAGTATGAAGTTATCTGTTTTGCTTGAAAAACTGGAATATGAATGTCTGCAGGGAAGTGCGGATACAGAGGTGAGTCAGGTGGTGTACGACTCCAGAAAGGTAAGCGAGGGCTGCCTTTTTATCTGTATCGAGGGCGCCAACTTTGACGGGCATGATTTTGCGGCTGCTGCGGCGGAAGCGGGAGCGGCGGCACTGCTGGTATCGAAGAAGGTGGAGAAGCTGCCTGAGAATGTCACGGTCATCCGGGTCGAGGACACCCGGTATGCCATGGCTTTTGTCTCGGCGGCGTGGTTCGGGCATCCTGCGGAAAAGCTGAAGGTGATCGGCGTCACGGGGACCAAGGGAAAAACCACCACAACCTATCTGGTGAAGTCTATTCTGGAGAACGCGGGATTCAAGGTGGGTCTGGTTGGCACCATAGAGACGATCATCGGGGATGAGGTGATCCCGGCCTCCAACACTACGCCGGAGTCCTATGTGCTGCAGGAGTCCTTCGCGAAGATGGCGGAAAAAGGGCTGGATGCGGTGGTGATGGAGGTTTCCTCCCAGGCGCTGATGCAGCACAGGACACAGGGCTTTGTGTTTGACTACGGCATTTTTACCAACCTGGAGCCGGACCACATCGGCCCCAACGAGCACGCCAGCTTCGAGGAATATATGGCGTGCAAGGGACTTTTGTTCAAACAGTGCCTGGTCGGCATTGTGAACGGGGACGATGAACATACGGCCCGCGTGGTGGAAGGGCACACCTGCCAGCTGGAGACCTTCGGCCTGCATCCGGACTGTATGCTCAGGGCAGAGAATCCGAGGCTGGTACATACCCCGGGAGAGCTGGGCGTGGATTTCCATGTGGCAGGGCTTTATGATTTCGAGGTGGAGGTCGCCACGCCGGGACTGTTCAGCGTCTACAACGCGCTGTGTGCCATCGCCATCTGCAGGCATTTCGGCGTGGATACGGAAACGATACAGAAGGCGTTAAAGGAGGCAAAGGTAAAGGGCAGGATCGAGAAGGTGAAGATTTCCGACAAATTCACTCTCCTGATCGACTACGCCCACAATGCCATGTCCCTGGAGAGTCTGCTCACCACACTCAGGGAATACCACCCGAAGCGGCTGGTGTGTCTGTTCGGCTGCGGCGGAAACCGCTCCAGACAGAGGAGATTTGAGATGGGGGAGGTCAGCGGCAGGCTGGCGGATCTCACCATTATCACCTCGGACAATCCGAGATTTGAGGAGCCTCAGGCGATCATAGAGGATATCAAGACAGGCTTTGCCAAAACCGGAGGGGAATACGTGGAGATCTGCGACAGGCGGGAGGCGATCGCCTATGCGATCTCCCAGGCGAAGGAAGGTGACCTGATCGTCCTTGCGGGGAAAGGGCATGAGGACTATCAGGAGATCAGGGGAAAGAAGTACCCCATGGACGAGAGAGTCATTATCCGCGAACTCCTGGAGGGCGGCCTGTCTCATATCTGACCGAAGGAAAGGGAAGGATGCAGGGCAGATCCCTGCTTTACGGAGGCGGCCGTGTGCCGCAAAGGGGACGCTTCAGAAGGTCGGAATGGATCTATGCGAAAGGTCTGAGAGATAAAAAAGGGGACAGGAGGAGAAAATGGGAGAGCTTTACGCGGATATCATTGTGGATATTTCCCATGAAAAACTGGATAAGCCTTTTCAATACCGGGTTCCGGAGCAGCTTAAGGGAAGCCTTGAGACCGGGATGTGCGTCACGGTGCCCTTCGGAAACGGCAATAAGCCCACAAAGGGATATGTGATCGCCATCGGAAGTACCTGCAAATTTGATCCCGCCAGGACCAAGGATATTTCAGGGATCGTGCAGGGCGGCGTCAGTGTGGAGGATAAGATGATCGCTCTGGCGGGGTGGATGAGGAAAACCTACGGCTCCACCATGATCCAGGCGTTAAAGACGGTGCTGCCCGCAAAGCAGTCCGTCAAAAAACTGGAGCACCGCACGCTTGTGAGGAACATGGGCAGGGAGGAGCTTATGAGCCTCCTCGGGGAAAGTGTGAGAAAGAAGCAGGTGGCAAAGGAGAGGCTTCTCCGGGCACTTCTGGAGCAGGAGGCTATCCCCTGCGAGTGGGTGACAGGGAAGCTCGGCGTGTCCATGAGGAGCGTCACAAGCCTGGAAAAGGAAGGCGCCCTGCGGATCGTAAGCAGCGCAGAGTACCGCAATCCCGTCAAAGAAAAAACGAAAGCAGCGGGAGAAAGGCTTCCTTTGAGCCGGGAACAGCAGGAAATCGTGGATGAGGTGATGGCGGATTTCAAGGCGGGACAGAAGGAGACTTATCTGATCCACGGCATCACCGGAAGCGGCAAGACAGAAGTTTATATGGAGCTGATCGAGGGAATGATAAGCATGGGGAGACAGGCGATCGTCCTGATCCCGGAGATCGCCCTGACCTACCAGACACTGCTTCGGTTTTACAGGCGGTTCGGGGACAGGGTCAGCGTGATGAACTCAAAGCTGTCAGCCGGAGAGAAATATGACCAGTGCCAGAGGGCAAAAACAGGGGAGATAGATGTGATCATCGGCCCCAGGTCTGCGCTTTTTACCCCGTTCCCGAACCTGGGCATCATTGTCATTGACGAGGAGCATGAGAGCAGCTACAAAAGCGAGTCCTCCCCCAAATATCATGCAAGGGAGACGGCTCAGGAGGTGGCGAGGATGAACGGCGCCTGTGTGGTGCTCGGGTCCGCCACGCCGTCCCTGGATGCCTATTACCGGGCGGAGACGGGAGAATACAAGCTGTTCGTGCTGGACAAAAGACTGACGGGGGGAAGTCTCCCTGCCGTCACCACAGTGGATCTCAGACAGGAGTTAAAGGAGGGGAACCGCTCTATTTTCAGCAGAAAGCTGCAGGAGCTTCTGGCTGACCGGCTGGAGAAAAAGGAGCAGAGCATTTTGTTCTTAAACAGAAGGGGCTACGCCGGTTTTATCTCCTGCCGCGCCTGCGGACATGTGATGAAATGTCCCCACTGCGATGTCTCCCTGTCGGAGCACAGGGGCGGGAAGCTGATCTGCCACTACTGCGGCTACACAGAGCAAAAGCCTGCCCAGTGCCCAAAGTGCGGCTCGAAGTATATCAGCGGCTTCAGGGCAGGAACCCAGCAGATAGAGGAAAAGCTAAAAGAATTGTTCCCCGGCGTGCGCACGCTCAGGATGGATGCGGACACCACACGCTCAAAGGACAGCTACGAGCAGATCTTATCTGCCTTTTCCAACCGGGAGGCGGATGTGCTCATCGGCACCCAGATGATCGTGAAGGGACATGATTTCCCCAACGTGACGCTGGTGGGTGTGCTGGCGGCAGACATCTCCCTAAGTGCATCCGATTACCGCTCGGGGGAGAGGACCTTCCAGCTATTGACCCAGGCAGTGGGCAGGGCAGGCAGGGGAACGCTCCCCGGGGAGGCAGTGATACAGACCTATCAGCCGGATCACTACGCCGTGACCTACGCGGCTGCACAGGATTACGAGGGCTTTTACCAGGAGGAGATCCTGTACCGGGAGATGCTGGGCTATCCGCCGGCGGCACATATGCTGGCGGTCCAGATCTTTGCGGCCGGGGAGGACAGCGGGAAGCTGTTTGCACAGAGGCTGGCGGCGGAAACGGGGATCGGGAGCGCTTTTTCGCCGTCGGATAAGAGGCATATCCCCATCGCTCCGCCGGGGAATGACGATGAGACGGTACAGCTGATCGGCCCGGCACCGGCCTCCATCGGAAAGATAAATGATGTTTTTCGGTTTGTATTCTATCTCAAATGCGGAAAATATGATAAACTGATCAGGATAAAGGATGATCTGGAAGAGAAAATACAGGAATGGCAGCCCGCGGGGGAGACGGTACAGTTTGATTTTGACCCGATGAATACCCTGTGACGGCAGACAGCCACCGGATAGAAAGGAAAAGGAATATGGCGATCAGAAACATTCGTGAGATAGGGGATGAGGTACTCACCAAAAAGTGCAGGGAGGTCACAGAGATGACGCCCCGCATCAAAGAACTGATAGAGGATATGCTGGAGACCATGTACGAGGCAAACGGCGTGGGGCTTGCGGCTCCCCAGGTGGGTGTCTTAAAGAGGATCGTGGTCATCGACACCACGGGGGAGGACCCGCATATCCTGATCAACCCCAGGATCGTTGAGACAAGCGGGGAGCAGACCGGACAGGAGGGGTGCTTAAGCGTCCCCGGAAAATCCGGACAGGTGACGCGCCCTAACTATGTGAAGGCGGTTGCCCTGGATGTGAATATGAAAGAGTTTGAACTGGAGGGGACGGAGCTTCTGGCGAGAGCCATCTGTCATGAGTTGGACCATCTGGACGGACACCTCTATGTGGAGAAGGTGGAAGGGCCCCTGCAGGATGTGAAGTACGACGAGGAAGAAGAGACTGAATAGTCCGCTGGATTTTGCGGCGGGAGAATGGAGAGTGGAATGAAGATCGTTTTTATGGGCACGCCGGATTTTGCGGCGGGTGCCTTAAAGAGCCTGATCGCGGCGGGGCATGAGATCACGGCGGTGGTGACCCAGCCGGACAAGGCGAAGGGGCGCAGCAGGGAGCTGCTTCCTCCGCCGGTGAAGGTCTGCGCGGCGGAGCACGGCATTCCCGTCATGCAGCCTGTGCGGATCAAGACGCCGGAGGCTGTGGCGGAGCTGAAAAAATATCCCGCGGATATTTATATCGTGGCCGCCTTCGGGCAGATACTGTCAAAGGAGATACTGGATATCCCTCCCCTTGGGTGTCTGAACATCCACGCCTCCCTGCTCCCGAAGTACAGAGGGGCTTCTCCCATCCAGCATGTGATCATCGACGGGGAGGAGAAGACCGGCGTGACCATCATGCAGATGGATGAAGGGCTGGATACGGGCGATATGCTCTACAAAAAGGAGATCGCCAT
>CAYPSH010000122.1:0-5295 GCA_964413445.1 uncultured Acetatifactor sp. | reverse complement strand
TACCAAGTGGTCGAAGTTTAAATGATATATGGAGGGTGACACATGTTGACGTATGAATCCCAGGGTACAAGCACATTCCTTGTCTACTGTATGCAGGAAGAAGAAAACATAGATTCCATGTCGATGGGGATGATCAGCAACAACAAAATAGAGGGCGTACTGCCCTTTCAGTTCAGCCAGCTGAACGAGAAGCGGTATCTGAAATATAATGTTTCGGCAAAAATCACGTTGAGACAATATTTTGAAGGCGTTGTCAACAGGGAACGTCTTCTGCTGGTCATGGACAGGATTGCTTCCATTGTGCTGAACGCAGAGGATTATATGCTGGAGTCATCTGCGTTTCTGTGGAATGAGGATTACATTTTTGTGGACACGGGTAGTAAAGAGATTTTCCTGATCTGCCTTCCGGTGGAAGAACAGAAGGAAAATATCAATATCGGACAGTTCCTGCGAGAAATTTTACTGAGTGTACAGTTTGACCAGTCGGAGAACTGCGATTACGTGGCAAGGCTTTTGGGCTTTTTTAATACAGAGTCAAATTTTGGGCTGCTGGACTTCAAAAAGCTGCTGACGGAAATCAAAAGCAGCTGCATCGGCAAGGTCGGGTATGCGGGAAGGCAGAATACAGGCTCACAAGAGTACAGTTCCCGGTCTGCGTCATCCGACCCGGAACCGGAGAAGCGGGTGGATAAGGCTGAACCTTCCGGATCCGTCGGCAGTGGCCGGTGGGCAGGACCGGAAGGTATCCGTATACCCGGGACAGGGGGAAAACTTGCGCCGGACACGGAAAAAAAAGTAGAAGAAAAGAAAGAGGAGAAGAAACACTTCAGTCTCTTCGGCGGCAAGGAGCCGAAAGAAAAGCGGGATAAAAAAGCGGAAAAAGCATCCAAAGGAGGTAAGAAGCAAAAGTCCGGAGGCACTTTGCCGGGCGGTTTCGGGGGAATGAGGATACCGGGGCAGCCGGAGGAGATTTCCATATCCGGCAGGGGAGATCCCGCTTCAGAACCGATACGGCCGGAAGGACGAATGGAAACGTATGGTCAGCCGTCATTCCGCAGCTATGGGGATGCTCAGGATAAAACGGAACTGCTGGATGAGACAACAGAGCTTTTAGACAGCGGCATGACACAGGTGGGAGGCGCATGGCTGGAACTTCTGGAATCCATGATGCCGGGAGCGCCGGAACGGGTTGATCTTAATTTTGCAAAACCCTTTATCACTGTCGGACGGCTCTCCTCGGATGAGAAGAGACCGGATGTGGCTTTCCCGGGAGAGTTCCGAAAGATCGGAAGACAGCATGCCAGAATAGAAAGACGGGGTATGAATTACTACATCATTGATCTGGGATCTGTCAACCATACGCTTTTAAACGGACAGGAATTGGCGCCGAACCGGGAGTATCAGCTTCTGGACGGCATGGAGATTGCATTGACAACAAGTAAAATGGTGCGGTATCGCGTTCACATGTTTTGACAAAAGAGGACATGATCAGCTATGAAAATAAAAGCCGGCTTCGGGACAAACATAGGATGCAGGGAAGTGAACCAGGACAGAGTTTTTTTGAAACAGTTCTGTGCCGATGGAGAGAACTTTCTTCTGACTGCCGTCTGTGACGGTATCGGAGGACTGGAACAAGGGGAGGCGGCCTCGGACTATCTGACGCAGAGGATGGAGGAATGGTTTGAAAAGGTTGTGGAGTGGCTTGACATCGGGACCGCTGAGCCGGGGATTCTTTTCGCCCATTTAAAGGATGCCGTGGAGGATTGGAATGAAGGACTTATCGGTCTTTGCCGGGAGAAGGAGATCAGAAGCGGCAGCACCATGTCCCTGCTCATGATCCTCAGGGATACCTGTTATTGTGTACAGGTGGGGGACAGCCGGGTGTACCGGTATCTGGACAGCCTTGAACAGTTGACAGAGGACGACTCGGTGGCCAGAGAGAAGGATGGGCGCGTAAAGAAATATCTTGCCAACTATATGGGAAAAGAACATCCGCTGCACTTTAAGACAATTGAGAGAAAGCTGCAGACGGGGGAAATGTTTTTGATCTGTTCTGACGGCTTCTGTCATTATTTTACAGAGGCGGATGCCGCAGAAATCTATGTGGATATCAACAGGATCGGGGAAGCGGAGAAAATCTGCAGGGACAGGATAGACGGTATGCTGAGACGCGGAGAGCGGGATAACATATCCGTGGTGCTTGTTCTGGTGGAGGCGTAGGAATGCGGGAAATATTGAACTGTGAAATGCTGTTTTACTGCGGTATCGCGGTCATGGCGGCTGCAGCGGTGCTTACTGTTGTATGTCTGGTGTTGTTTCATGTGACCGGACGGAAAATAAAGAAAAAGCTGACCGCGGAATTCGGAGAAGAGAAGAACTGAAGGACAGGCAATGGCACAGGGAGGGCGTAAAAGACCATGTCTTCGGTAATTGCAGGCTTATATGAGATACAACAGCAGATAGGAGCGGGAGGCGGAGGAGTTGTCTACCTGGGCCGGCACATCCGCCTGAATAAGACAATTGTCTTAAAAGCGGATAAGCGAACCTTAAGCGCAGGGACGGAGACACTCCGCCGGGAAGTGGATATGCTGAAAAACCTGAGCAATACCTATATCCCGCAGGTTTATGACTTTGTGCAGGAGGACGGTGTGGTTTACACTGTCATGGATTATATTGAGGGAGAAAGCCTGGACAAGCTTCTGGGACGGGGAGAAATCCCCAGGCAGCCACAGGTGATCGATTGGGCGTGCCAATTGTTGACGGCACTTCAATATCTGCACTCCCGGCCGCCTCACGGTATCCTTCACGGAGATATCAAACCGGCTAATATCATGCTGCGGCCAGACGGTGATATTTGTCTGATCGATTATAACATTGCACTGGCGCTGGGCGAGGATGGAGCGGTCAAGGTGGGGTTCAGCCGCGGGTATGCATCCCCGGAACACTACGGGGCGGATTACATCGGGATCAACAGGTCGGCTGCGGTGGGAACGGTAAGAGGCACTGCAGGGTTTGGAAAGACGGGAATCCACCTCCGGAGGAATGAAAAGAGAATCCCGGTGGAGGAGAAACGGACACCTGCGGACGATGAGAGGACGCTGACGGATGACGAGGTGACGCAGGAGGAGTCTGTGCTGGAGCAGTCCGGTGTGTCCGGGGAAAGCAGCACATCCGGCAGCAGAGGTCTTCTCCTGGATGTGCGCTCCGATATTTACAGCCTGGGAGCTACGCTGTATCATCTGCTCTCCGGCAAACGCCCCGCTCAGGATGCAAAAAAGGTGGAGCCTCTCGGCCCGGACATCTGCAGTCAGGCAGTATCGGCTATTCTTCAGAAAGCGATGGCGCCAGATCCGGCGGATCGCTACCAGACTGCGGAGGAGATGCTGGCAGCCTTCAGAAATCTTCACAAGAGTGATGCACGGGTAGTACGGCATAAAAGAAGGATCAAAGTTTCCGCGGCAGTGCTTTCCCTGACTTTTCTGGCGGGCGGTGCCTGTACCTTCACGGGGCTCAGGCAGATGGAGCAGAGGCAGAATGCCCTGGCGCTTGCCGGGTACTCGGCAGATGCTCTGGCGAAGGGGGAGGTAACGGAGGCGGTCAGCCTTGCACTTCAGGCAATCCCGGATGGAGACAGTCTTTTTGATGCCCCGGTGACGGCTCAGGCGCAGCTTGCCCTGACAAATGCGCTGGGAGTCTATGACCTGTCGGACGGATTTCACGCTTTTGACACGGTGGAATTGCCCTCGGCTCCCTTCAAGATGGTTTCCTCCCCGGAGGGGAGATATTTTGCAGTGGTTTACGCCTATGAGGTGGCGGTATTCCGGGCAGAAGACTGTGAAAAAATCATTACTCTGCCCACGGCGATGTCGGCTCTTTCGGATGCGGTATTTGCGGGAGAAAGGATCCTGATCTATGCGGGAGATAAAGGGGTTGCAGCCTGTGACCTTGAGACGGGCAAGACGCTCTGGACGGGAATGGAGGCTGTCACTCTGGCAGTTTCGGGCGACGGAAATGTGGTCGCTGCAGCGGACAGGGATGAGGACAGAGCCTGTCTCTACAGTACAGCGGACGGCACAAGCCTTGGGGAGGTTTCCTTTGGGGGACAGTATATGTCCAGGGCTGTCAATGATATCTTTGCAGATCCGGGAAAAGACATATTTTCGCTGAATCAGGACGGCAGCAGGCTGGCAGTCAGCTTCTCCGACGGCGGACTGGTGGTTTTTGCACCAGAAAATTCCGGGGGAGATCTGATCCTGTACGACCGGTCGGACTTCACTTCATTTTCCGGAGGTTTTTCCGGTAAGTATTTTGCCTTTACCGCAGGCAGCGGGACGGAGAATGAATTCGGCGTAGTGGATACGGAAGAGGAGGAATATCTGGGAGGACATGAGAGCCGGACGGTCATGCAGCTTGAGGCGGATGAGACGGGGATTTACCTGGCGGACGGAAGTCTCCTGATCCGGTTTGAGCCGGAGACCTGGCAGGAGACGGAGCTTGCCCTTGCGGAAGATAAAGTGATCACCGGATTTTCAGTGAACGACAGCTATACGATCATTGCCACAGATGACAACAGTTTTTCCTTCTTTGACAGGGGGGCGAATCTGATGTCCACGGAAACGGGAAGTGAAAACAGCGACTTTGTGCTGCTGGCAGGTAAGACTGCCATTGCGGCGAACCGGGATGAACCGGCGCTTAGGATCCTGCGGGCGGAAAATAAGGCGGATACGGAAATCCTGACCTACGATGCGGGATATGTCCACGATGAGGCCAGAGTAAATGCAGACGGCAGCAGAGTCATGTTGTTCGACTATCAGTCCTTCAGGATATACGACAGGGACGGCGCGCTGTTGGCGGAGGAAGAGCTGCCGGATGCGGAATCCGTCTATGACCAGCAATTTTTGAAGGACAGGGACGGCGGTGCGCTGGAGGTGATCTGGTACGACGGTACGGTGCGTACCTACAGCGCACAGGACGGCAGTCTCCTCTCAGAGGAGAGCGAAGAGCCTCCGGAAAAGGATTTATATGAGGAGTTTCTGACTGACGAATACAGGATCGTGTCCTCCCTGCATGACGCCCCTGTTGCCTACGACAGAGAGTCCGGAAAACAGGCAGCGGTTTTGGAGAAGGATGCATACCTGACCTATGTGACCCAGGTTGGGGAGGAGATCATCACGGAATACATCAGTGCGGCCGGAGAGCGCTATGGCCTTTTGTTGGATCAGGATCTGGAGACGCTGGCGAGACTTCCGGGACTCTGCGATGTGTCGGAAGGTATGCCCGTATTTGACTATGAAT
>CAYPSH010000121.1:0-5310 GCA_964413445.1 uncultured Acetatifactor sp. | reverse complement strand
TGAAAGCGGAGGATGAAGCAGGCGACAAGCAAAGCGTAATGGCTTGTGAGAGCGGTGGAGAAAGCCACAAAGAGAGGGGCGGACACCCTGAGGAGATGGAGTCTCTCCGCCAGGAGGGTCTGGAAGAAATCCTTGACGGTCTTGATGGCGATCTGAGTCTCATACAGGCTTAATTCTGATCTGTAATTCTTCGGTACTGAAATGTTTGACATAAGATTCCCTGCTTTCTGTTTCTTCTATATATAATACCTATAATATATAAACTATACTACAAATATCCATAAGACTGCTTGCAGATGTCCGCAGGACGCCCTGCTATGAACAACTGCATTATATTTATCGAATACATTCCACATATCATTTAACCGCTTTTTCGGGGAATTTGCAACAATTATTTTACTTACAATATTTTTTGGTAAATTTCCACTTTTTTCGCTGAAATGTGAATGCCTGCGACAGCACTTTAAAGCGTGTTTCTTACAAAATGTACAATCAGGATAGCGCATTTGAAAGTTGAAAAAACAAATTCACGAAAGTATTGATAAAATGTCTCTGTTTTCTTAAAAATTAAGAAAATTCAGGGCGCGGAAAACGCTTTACATTTGTTAAAAAATAGATATAATAGAGAATGTAAAAGAAAAAATGGTTTGATTGCTTTATGTGTAATAGTTTTATGTGTATGAAAGGGTGTATTTAAAATGGTAAAGACAATTCGTTTGACTCCTGATGATGTCCAGCATTTTGTGGATGTGACTTCCAAGTGTGACTTTGATATTGATATCTCTTACAACAGATATATCGTGGATGCAAAGTCGTTCCTTGGTGTGTGCGGGCTTGACTTTAAAGTGCCGTTGACGGTTTCCTACGAGGGTTACAATGCAGACCTGGAGGAGATGCTTCTTCGGTATGAGCGGGTCAGCTAAATAAAATGATGTGATGTAAAACAAAATTGACTCCCTATGCGAGATAGAGTACTATCTTCATAGGGAGTTTTTTTGTATGGGAAGATCCGGAGACTGTTCGGAAATAACCTTGCAAAGTGATCTACAGGAAAGAAGGCACAGGAAAGAGAATTGGAAGAAGATAACAGGAAGACCGGGCAGCCGGACAACGCGCAGGCGGATACCCGCCTGGAAATCCCGCTGGGAGAGATAAGGATCTCAGTCAGGAGCCTTGTGGAATTTATCCTGCGCCACGGAGATATCGACAACAGAAGACAGGCATCTGCGGCTGCGGATAACGCCATGCAGGAGGGAAGCCGGATCCACAGAATGATCCAGCGGCGCATGGGGGCGGAGTATCAGGCGGAGGTCCCGCTAAAGTACACACTTCCGACCAAGGGCTATCGGCTCACGGTGGAGGGGCGGGCGGACGGTATCCTCCATCACGAGGGACAGGTCATCCTGGATGAGATCAAGGGAACCTACCGGGAAGTGCAGAGGATGCGGGAGCCTGCGAAGCTTCATATCGCGCAGGCCAAATGCTATGCCTATATGTATGCGCTGAAGGAAGAGCTCGAGGAAATCCGTGTGCGCATGACCTATTGCAATATTATGACGGAGGAGCTGAGATATTTTTATTTTGACTATACGTTTCAGGAGCTGGCGGACTGGTTCGGGGAACTGATAGACGCCTACCGGAAATGGGCGGATGATGCCTGGAGATGGAAGGGCATCCGGCAGGCATCCATTGACGGGCTGGAGTTCCCCTTCCCCTACAGGGAGGGGCAGAAGGAGCTGGTGACGAATGTCTACAGCACCATCTACCACAGGAGAAAGCTTTTCCTGGAGGCGCCCACCGGCGTGGGCAAGACCATCTCCACCGTCTACCCGGCCATATGTGCGATGGGCAGGGGCATGGGGGAGAAGCTGTTTTATCTGACGGCCAAGACCATCACCCGGACAGTGGCGGCGGAAACGCTGGATATCCTGCGCGCAAAGGGACTCCGGTTCCGCAGCGTGATCCTGACAGCGAAGGAAAAAATATGTTTTATGGAGGAGACGGAATGCAATCCGGATGCCTGCCCCTATGCGAAGGGGCACTATGACCGCATCAACGATGCAGTGTACGACCTCCTCACCTCCGCTGAGAGCTTTACCAGAGAAGAGATAGAGGAGTACGCCGAAAAGCATATGGTCTGCCCCTTTGAGATGTGCCTGGACATGTCGCTCTTTGCCGACGGGATCATCTGCGACTACAATTACCTGTTTGATCCCCATATTTATCTGAGGCGCTTTTTTGCGGAGGCAGGGGAGGGCAATTACCTTTTTCTGGTGGACGAGGCCCACAACCTTCTGGAGAGGGGCAGGGAGATGTACAGTGCCGTCCTCACGAAGGAGCAGTTCCTGGAAATGCGGAACGAGCTGCAGCAGACAAAGATGGCGGAAATGACGAAAAAATCGAAGAAAACAGAAATCTCCGGACAACTGACGCTGGATATGACGACTGCCCTGGCGGAGGTGTCTCAGCCTGCGGCATCTTCGGAGGATCCGGGGGAAGGATATGGCGGCTTCAGGGCGGGAGCGTCCGGCAGAAAGAGTATCCTGGTGCGGCAGGGCTATGCGGAGAAGATGATCTACCAGCTGGAAAAATGCAATCAGGTCATGCTGGACAGGAAGCGGGAATGCGAACAGTGCAGAGTCGTGGATGAGATCGAGGATCTGGCGAAGCCGCTTTTAAAGCTGAGGGCGGTGATGGACGATTATCTGTCTGAGCAGGAAGAGGAGCAGCTGCCGGTGCGGGAGGCTCTGCTGGATTTTTATTTTGAGGTGAGTCACTTCCTGGATATGTATGAGCTGGTGGATGAAAATTATGTGATCTACACGCAGATGTGCGACGACGGCGGCTTTTTTGTGAAGCTATTCTGTGTCAATCCCGCGAAAAACTTAAAGAGCTGTATGATGCGGGGCAGGAGCACCATCCTGTTCTCTGCCACCTTCCTGCCCATACAGTACTACAAAAGACTTTTGGGCGGGGAGGAGCAGGATTACGAGGTCTATGCGAAGTCCGTCTTCTCCCCCCACAAAAGGGCCCTGCTCATCGCCAGCGATGTGACCAGCAGATATACAAGGCGCTCACAGGAGGAATATTACAAGATAGCCTGCTATATTGAAGAGATCGTGAAGAACAGGAATGGAAATTACCTGGTGTTCTGTCCCTCCTATGCTTTCCTGCGGCAGATTTACGAGCAGTATACGATGCGTTTTGCGGGAGAGGACAGAGAGTGTATTATGCAGAACGAGTACATGAGTGAGGCGGACAGGGAGGACTTTCTCGCCAGATTTAAGGGAAATGAGGAGCTTGACCTGCAGGCGGGGATTGAAATGGAGATTGAGCAGGATGATACGGTCCTCATCGGCTTCTGCGTGATGGGCGGTATCTTTGGGGAGGGGATCGACCTAAAGAATGACGGCCTGATCGGCGCGATCATCGTCGGGACCGGACTGCCGCAGGTGTGCAGCGAGAGGGAGATCCTGAAGTCATATTTTGATGAGACAGAGGAGAGCGGTTTTGACTACGCCTACCGGTATCCGGGAATGAACAAGGTTCTCCAGGCGGCAGGCAGGGTCATCCGGACGGTGGAGGATGTGGGTGTCATTGCCCTTTTGGACGAGAGGTTTCTGCAGATATCCTACCGCAGAATGTTTCCGAGAGAGTGGGAGGATTTTGAGACAGTCACTTTAAATACAGTGGGGAAACGGGTGGAGGATTTCTGGGCTCAAAGAGGAGGAGACGTGCAGTAGCTTTTTTTTGTGGATGAATGACGCTGACAGGGGTTTGCAGGTCGGAAATGACAGGTAAAAAGCGGCAGAATGACAGTTGTGTATAATGTGGATAAAACTGTGGATTACTTGTGTTTCCTATGTGTTTTCTATGTGGGCAGCCGGGTTTTCCACATAAAAAATGACATTGGTATCATATTTATCCACAGAAAAAACGAAAAATCATCAAAAAAATACTGGTTCAGTCAATGAACGCACAGGTAAGAAATGGGAGGAGATCCTCCGATAAAATAGAGAAGGGGTAGACCGGAAAGGAGACAGAAGGTATGTGGGCATATGAAAGTGTATTTTATCAGATTTATCCGATGGGATTCTGCGGGGCGCCGTTTGAGAATGACGGAAAGCTGGAGCATAGGATCTTAAAGGTCCTGGACTGGGTCCCGCATCTGAAAAAGCTGGGGATAGGCGCGGTTTATTTTTCACCGATCTTTGAGTCGGACAGCCACGGCTATGACACCAGGGATTACCGGAAGCTGGATGTGAGGCTGGGGACCAACGAGGATTTTGCCGAGGTGTGTAAGGCATTGCACGAAAACGGCATCCGCGTGGTGCTGGACGGCGTCTTTAACCATGTGGGCAGAGGCTTCTGGGCGTTTCAGGAGCTGCAGTCCATGCGGGAGGCTTCGCCCCACAAGGACTGGTTTTACCGGGTGGATTTCGGCGGGAACTCCGGATATAATGACGGCTTCTGGTACGAGGGCTGGGAAGGCCATTACAATCTGGTTAAGCTGAATCTTAGAAACGAAGAAGTGATCAACTATCTTTTGGACTGCGTAAAGTTCTGGGTGGAGCAGTTCGACATCGACGGACTCCGCCTGGATGTGGCGTACAGTCTGGACGAAAACTTTGTGCGCAGGCTCCGCAGCTTCACAGACGGCCTGAAGAAGGACTTCTTCCTGCTGGGGGAGATGCTCCACGGAGATTACAACCGGCTGATGAATGATTCCATGCTGCACTCCGCCACAAACTATGAGTGTTACAAAGGGCTGTACTCCAGCTTCAACAGCATGAACATGTTTGAGATCAATCACTCGCTGCTTCGCCAGTTCGGGCCGGAAAACTGGACGCTCTACAAAGGAAAACATCTGTTATCTTTTGTGGATAACCACGATGTGTCAAGGGTTGCGAGCATTTTGACCAATGAGAGGCATCTGCCGCTCATCTATGCCCTGGCCTTCGGCATGCCGGGAATGCCCTGCATCTACTACGGCAGTGAGTGGGGCGAGAAGGCGGACAAGTCCCAGGGAGACCCTGCGCTCAGACCCATGTTTGAGGCGCCCCGCTGGAACGAGCTGACGGATTGGATCCGGGCGCTCAGCGAGGCAAAAAGGAACTCTGAGGCGCTGAATTACGGAGACTTCCGCTCGGTGGTGCTGACCAACAGACAGTGTATTTTTGAACGGAAATCGGAGCATGAGAGGGTGCTCGTGGCGATCAACGCGGAGGAAAACAATTTTGAGGCGCATTTTGATGCGGGCTGCGGGAAGGCAGTGGATCTGCTGACCGGCGAGGAGCATGACTTCAGCAG
>CAYPSH010000120.1:0-5319 GCA_964413445.1 uncultured Acetatifactor sp. | reverse complement strand
TTGATCCCAGCGGCAGGAAAGAGGTTATCCGGGCGGTGCGCGGGCTCAATGACGTAGAGGGCGTGACGGTCATTCTGATCACCCATTACATGGAGGAGATCATCCATGCCGACAGAGTTTTCGTCATGGACGAGGGCAAGATCGCCATGGAAGGGACGCCCCGGGAGATTTTTTCCCAGGTGGAGAAACTAAAGGAACTGAGGCTGGATGTGCCGCAGGTGACGCTGCTCGCCTATGAACTGCAGAAACGTGGCGTTGACCTGCCGAGAGGGATCCTGACTATCAGGGAGCTGGCGGATGCGCTGGAAAAATACGATGGAGTGTCAGGAAAGCTATGTCAATTATCTTAGACCATGTAAATTATTTATACGGTGCGGACACACCCCTTGCCACAAAGGCTCTGGACGATGTGTGCCTGCAGATCCCGGACGGGCAGTTTGTCGGCATCATCGGACATACCGGTTCCGGAAAATCCACCCTGGTGCAGCACTTAAACGGACTGCTCAAGGCTTCCTCCGGCCATATTTATTTCAACGGGGAGGACATCTACGAGAAGGATTACGACAGAAAAAAGCTGCGCAGCAAGGTGGGACTTGTGTTTCAGTATCCGGAACATCAGCTTTTTGAGATAGATGTGTTCACGGATGTGTGTTTCGGCCCGAAGAATCTGGGGCTGGACAAAAAGGAAGTGGAGCTTCGGGCTTACGATGCCCTGAAAAAAGTGGGACTGCCGGATGAACTCTTTTATCAGTCGCCCTTTGACCTGTCCGGCGGGCAGAAGCGCCGCGTTGCCATCGCGGGAGTGCTTGCCATGAAGCCGGAGGTGCTGATCCTGGATGAGCCGACTGCCGGCCTGGATCCAAAGGGCCGGGAGGAAATCCTGCACCAGATCAAACAGCTCCAGAAGGAGACGGGAATGACCATCCTGCTGGTTTCCCACAGCATGGAGGACGTGGCGGAGTACGTGGACAGGATTGTGGTGATGAACCGCGGCAGCGTCATGTACGACGGGACGCCAAAGGAGGTATTTTCCCATTACAGGGAGCTGGAGGAGGTCGGCTTGTCGGCTCCCCAGGTGACATACATCCTGCATGAATTGAAAGACAGAGGGTTTCATGTGGATACGGAAGCCACCACGATCGAGGAGGCTTGCGAAACCGTGCTGAAAGCCCTGGGACGCAGTTGAGGAGAGCTATGCTTAGAGATATTACATTAGGACAATATTATCAGACAGATTCCGTGATCCACAGACTTGACCCGCGAGTGAAGCTGGCAGGCACGATGCTCTATATCATCTCTCTCTTTTTCTTTCAGAATTTTGCGGGTTATCTGATCGCCGCCCTGTTCCTGGCGGTTGTCATCGGACTCTCCCATGTGCCTTTCCGCTTTATGATAAAGGGGATGAAGGCAATTGTGTTTCTGCTTCTGATCACGGTGGCGTTTAATCTTTTCCTGACGCCGGGAGAAGCCCTTGTGTCCTTCTGGAAGATCACCATTACGAAAGAGGGGCTCAGGATGGCAGTCACCATGGCGGTGAGACTTTCCATGCTGATCATCGGCTCCTCCATCATGACGCTGACCACCACACCCAACAATCTGACGGACGGTATGGAAAAAGGTCTGAGACCCTTACGGGTTTTTCATGTCCCGGTGCATGAGATCGCGATGATGATGTCCATTGCCCTCCGGTTTATCCCGATCCTTCTGGAGGAGACGGACAAGATCATGAAGGCGCAGATTGCCAGGGGCGCAGATTTTGAGAGCGGAAATCTGATCAAAAGGGCGAAGGCACTGGTGCCCCTTCTGGTACCGCTGTTTATCTCCGCGTTCAGGCGTGCCAACGACCTTGCCATGGCGATGGAGGCGAGATGCTACCACGGCGGGGACGGCCGGACAAAGATGAAGCCCCTGATCTACGGAAAGCGGGACAGGATCGCGTACCTGTGCATTTTTGTCTACCTGGTTGTGAGTATTACAGCGGGAAGACTGGATGTGCCAGTGTAAAAGACCAGGCTTCCACTATTATTTATGCCGTCAGCGGGGGCGGCGGAATGGAGATTTTTATGAAGCGTGTCCGCATGATCGTGGCATATGACGGAACGAATTACCATGGCTGGCAGGTGCAGAACAACGGTATTACCATTGAGTCGGAGTTAAACAGGTGCTTATCGGAGCTCCTCGGGGAAGAAATACAGGTCTGTGGCGCCAGCCGCACGGATTCCGGTGTGCATGCCATGGGAAATGTGGCAGTGTTCGACACCGAAAACCGGATGCCTGCGGAAAAAATTTCATACGCCTTGAACACGAGGCTTCCGGAGGACATCCGCATTCAGAGATCGGAGGAGGTGCCATCCGACTGGCATCCGAGACATGTGAAGAGCAGAAAAACCTATGAATACCGGATCTACAGGGGGCAGTTTCCCATGCCCGTAAGGCGTCTGTACTCTCATTTTACTTACAGAGAGCTGGACGTGGAGCGGATGCGCAGGGCGGCCAAACTTCTGGTCGGGGAACATGATTTTAAGAGCTTCTGCCAGACAGGTGCCCAGGTGGAGAGCACAGTCCGAACCATCTATTCCCTTGAAGTGGAGGAACAGGGGGCTGAGCTGTGCATCCGCGTCTGCGGCAGCGGTTTCCTGTACAATATGGTAAGAATTATAGCCGGAACGCTGATGGAGGCAGGGCAGGGGAAGCGAAGCCCGGAATCCATGCGGGAGGTGCTTGAGGCGAAGGACCGCAGTGCAGCCGGTCCGACAGCGCCCGCAAACGGTCTGACGCTGATCGGGTACGAGTACGAAACGCTTTAACCAGCTTTTTTCCTAAGATAGAAAACACGTAAAGCCGTGAAATAAGACAGAAAATAAGACAGGAAGGAAAGGAACAAAGAGAGAATGACACAGGAGAGGATTGAGAAGGCATTACAGAAATCAAAGGCATACATTGAAGCGCTGACGCTGCAGTCCGGGGCGAATGTCCCGGCGGAGGTAGTGGCGGATGAGAAGAGATTTTTCACATGGGACAATGAAAAGAGAAATCCTTCCGATAAGCCTTATCTGTTTGACTGGAGCTATTACAACGGCGTTGTGATGGAAGGGCTGTTTGACATTTATCTGACAGACAAAAAGAAGAATGCAGAATATCTGGATTACGTAATAGAGTATCTGGACGCCATGATCGTCACGGATGAGAACGGCCATAAGTCCCTGAACCGGAGACTTGCAGGCTATGTGGACCATCACGGAGCTGACTGCTACAAGACGGCGGCGCTCATGATGCGGGTTGCCACAGAGGAAAACAGGGAGGATTACCTGCAGATCTGCAGCGACCTGTACCGCAATCTGACGGATACCTCTTATGTCAATTCAACCGGACATACTGTGCCGAAGGAATATATGGAAGAGGAACTGGGACATAATTACTGGCACAGCTGGGCAGGTGACAAGGCGCCCATGTTCAAGGTGTGGCTTGACGGTATCTATATGCTGCAGCCCTTCCTTTCCCACTATGCGGCTAAGATGCAGGATGGCGCACAGCTGAAGCTGGTGCAGGAGAGATTAAACTGGGTGGCAGAGACGCTCCTCGCGCCGAATGGTCTGTACTATCATGCGGGCAACAGCGCACAGGATGTGTGCACCTTCCACTGGACAAGAGCTATAGGCTGGTATGGCATGGCTATGGTGGATGTCTGTGAAGTATTGCCTGAGGAGTATATGGAAGAGCGGAAGAAGGCGCTCAGACTCTTTGTGGACGGAATGCTGAAATATCAGGATGAGAGCGGACTGTGGGCGAACCTGACCGACAAAAAGGTGACGGACACAAACCGCCTGGAGGTCAGCGGAACCTCTATGATCGTATACACGATCCTGAAGGGAATCCGGAACGGCTGGCTGGACGCTTCCTATGAGGAGGCTGCGGTCAGGGCGTTTGTCGCCATGACGGAGCGGAAGCTTGACGAGGATGGCCTGCACGATATTTATTTCAAGGCGGTCGCAAACAATACGAATAATTACGAGCAGACAAAGGATTATCTGACAGACGAGGGGAAGGGCGTAGGCCCCTTCATCATGGCGTACTCCGAGATGCTGCGCAGATAGTGACAGAAATTGCTTGTTTTGCATTTTTGACAGCTTCGGATATGAATTTCTGCTTGACAGGGTGAATCGGTTATAATATAATTTATGAATGTGTGACAGGGTTTCTATGCGCAAAAAGCCAAAGCCCCGGCTGAGCGCTGACATATAGAAAACAGTCCTGCGGAGGTTTAAGATTGCAGCCGGACATCTGCATTTTAAATCAGAGACAGGACAAACAATCCGGAGCTGCTGAAACTGATCCGGGAAACAGTTGAAGAAAAGTAATACGGAGGTAATATCATGAAAACTTTTATGGCAAGTCCTGCTACAATCGATAGAAAATGGTATGTAGTAGACGCTACAGATATGACTCTTGGACGCCTTGCATCTGAGGTTGCCAAGGTGCTGAGAGGAAAGAACAAGCCTATTTTCACTCCTCATATTGACACAGGCGATTATGTGATCGTTATAAACGCAGAGAAGATTAAGGTTACCGGCAAGAAGCTGGATCAGAAGATTTACCATCATCATTCTGACTACGTTGGCGGCATGAAGGAAGCTACCCTGCGTGAGAAGCTGAGCAAGAAGCCTGAGGAAGTGATCGAACTCGCAGTCAAGGGCATGCTGCCCAAGGGACCTTTAGGAAGACAGATGTACACAAAGCTTTTTGTTTACGCAGGTCCTGAGCATAAACATGCTGCTCAGAAGCCTGAAACGCTGACATTCTAAGGGATAGGAGGAAAAATAAATCATGGCTAAGACTGATAAGTACTACGGCACAGGTAGAAGAAAGAAATCTATCGCAAGAGTATATCTTGTACCCGGCAAGGGCAATGTTACAATCAATAAGAGAAGCATGGATGAGTATTTCGGACTTGAAACTCTGAAGGTTATCGTTCGCCAGCCTCTGGCAGCTACCGATAATACAGAGAAGTTCGATGTGATCGTGAATGTTCGCGGTGGTGGATACACCGGACAGGCTGGTGCGATCAGACATGGTATCGCAAGAGCTCTGCTTCAGGTAGACGCTGATTACAGACCCGTTCTGAAGAAGGCTGGCTTCCTGACCAGAGACCCTCGTATGAAGGAGAGAAAGAAGTACGGCTTAAAGGCTGCAAGACGTGCACCTCAGTTCTCCAAGAGATAATTACGAAAATACATGGAAACCCACAGACGGATTTTGTTTGTGGGTTTTTTTATGTACACAGGCGCGTAAGGAAGATAGCTGCTTGAAGCAGCACGCGCC
>CAYPSH010000119.1:0-5335 GCA_964413445.1 uncultured Acetatifactor sp. | reverse complement strand
CCGACCCACGGCTTAGAAGGCCGTTGCTCTATCCAGCTGAGCTACGGACACACAAATATCAGTCGTCTATCAAACTGACGAAGCACATTGTACCTTATAATCAATGTTTTGTCAACAGCTTTTTAAAGGAATGTGCAAATCGGGGTGACAGGATTCGAACCTGCGGCCTCCTGGTCCCAAACCAGGCGCTCTAGCCAAGCTGAGCCACACCCCGTTCTACCCTGCCGCTTCTTTGGCGGCAGGCACGTGTCATATTATATTACATCTTTTACATCCGTGTCAAGAAGTTTCAGATAAAATCTCCCTGTCCATCCTCCTCCAGATACTTCACCTCAAACTGAAGCTCATCCCTGTCGTCCAGCTCCATCACAACATAGGAGGGCAGTCTCCCCTCCTGTCTCGGATAGGAAATGCTGCCGGGATTCACCGCGATCACATCGTCGTCCATGTCGATCACCGGCCTGTGGGTATGTCCGTAGAGGACCACATCCATCTCCCTTGCCCTCGCCTCTCTCTTGATGTTCTCGTTGCCCATGGAGACGTAGTAATTGTGTCCGTGGGTCACCCACACCCTGTAGGGGCCGATGTCGAGGACCAGCTCCTTGGGAAGGCTGGAGAAGAAATCGTTGTTGCCCAGCACGATCTCCACCGGACAGTCCGCCGCCTCCGTCAGTTCGTACTCGCTCCCCTCCGCATCCCCGCAGTGGATCACCAGATCCGGCTTCTCCTTTTCCAGTGCCTTAAAATAATTCTCATTTTTTCTGTGTGTATCGCTGACGATCAGTACTTTCATAGCTTTCGTAATTCCTCTTTCATAAGCTCCAGGGCTTTCCCCCTGTGGCTGACCTTATTTTTTTCCTCCGCAGTCAGTTCCGCCGTGGTCTTTCCAAACTGAGGGACAAAGAAAATGGGGTCATAGCCGAATCCGCCCTGTCCCTTCTCCTCATAGCCGATCCTTCCCTCAATGGCAGCCCTCGTTGTCAGCTCCCTTCCGTCCGGCAGCACTGCCGCAATGGCACAGACAAACCGCGCCGTTCTCTCTTCGTCGGGGACCCCCTCCAGCCTGCTTATGAGATTGGCGTTTTTGACGGAATAGGGCGTGTCTTCCCCCAGATACCTGGCAGAATATACCCCCGGTTCGCCGCCCAGCGCATCAATCTCCAGCCCGGAGTCATCCGCCAGCACCAGCTCACCCGTCACTTTCGCCACGGCCCTCGCCTTGATCAGGGCATTCTCCTCATAGCTGGTCCCATTCTCCTCTATGTCTATATCTGCGCCTGCCTCCCTCATGGACAGGATCTCCATCCCCAGGTCTGCCAGGATTTCCCTGATTTCCCTCATCTTTCCTGCATTTCCCGTCGCAAAAATAATTCTGCTCATGCTTCGTCTCCTTCTGTCTCTTGTCCTCAGTGCTCCTCCTGCGCCCTCAGCTCCTCACAGGCCTCTCCGATGGCGGCGACAATGCCGTCCGCCAGCTTTTCCCGGTAGGTCTCCTGAGAAAGCAGCACGCTTTCCGTCGGGTTGGAGAGATATCCCAGTGAAATCCTGGTGCCGCAGGTCCTGACCGCCTTTAAAATGCTGTCCTCCGGCGCGCTGTAAAGCCCCAGCGCCCGGTTCCCGGCTGCGATGGTCACCTCTTTCGTCACCACATCCGCCAGATTCACATTGCCGAACCCGGGCAGATAATATTCGTCGTTATAGCTGCTCTGTATCCCGTAATTTTCCGGATTTTCCCCGTCATACTCCGCGCCGATCCGAATGTACAGATCGGCCTTCACCTCTTCCGTCAGCCACAGTCTCTCCTGTTCGGACACCTCTGTATCCTCATTTCTGGTCAGATACAGTCTGACATCCGGCAGAGCAAGCTTCTTCTGGACCAGCTTTGCCACCTGCAGTGTCAGCTCCTTCTCCTCTGTCTCTCCGCCCGCAGCACCCCTGTCGACTCCGCCGCCCTCCGGGTCCAGGACCACGGTAAACGCGTAGGTCTCATGCGGTTCGCTCACCGCGATCGTCAGGACGCTTCCGTCCATGGTGGTTTTGTATTCCAGGATCCTGTCCATCCTTAATTTTAACAGCAGGCCGTCGTTTTGCAGTTCAAAGCTGCCGGACTCAACCTCGGAGACATCTCCCCACAGGGCATTTTCCTCATAATAGGCAGTGTCCTCACACTGGATATAGACCCAGAGTTCTCTGGACATATAGTGATTTTCGACCACAACATTCTCTGCCTTCACGTTCCTGGGCAGGGGAATGTTGAACCTGCCGCTCATCCCTTCCGTCTGCCCGAAAAGCAGCTCCCTGTTCTGCCGGGCGGCCTCCGGCGCGTTCTCCGGTGTCTCCGCCGTCACCGCAATGGACGTCTGCTCCCTGTAGCCGTCCGCGATCACAATGGTCTTATTGCCGGCAAACAAAAGCATCACGGCCATGCTCGCCGCACACAGCGCCGTCCAGGCCAGAAAATTCAATTTACCGATCCCCCCGCCCGGGGCACGCTTATTCATGCTCACTGCGCTTTCTGCCGTTTTTCGGCGGTTTCGGGCCGAGGAACTGATAATAGTAGGTCTTCATCATGCCGTTATATATCTTTCGGTTTTTGTCCGCCTTGCGCCCGATGTCCCTCTCGGCGTCCTCATAGGCAGTGATCAGATACATGCTCCAGGAATCCAGCGCCCGGAAACGCTCCCCGATGGTTCTGTAGAGGGCGGGCATTTCCTTCCTGTCCTGAAGGCGCTCACCGTAAGGGGGATTTGTGATCAAAAAACCGTATTTCTTCGGATGGCTCAGCTGCGCCACATCGCGTCTCTGAAAATGGATCAGCTTCTCCACACCTGCAAGCCTTGCATTTTCTCTGGCGATCTCCACCATCGCCCCGTCCATGTCATACCCCTGTATGTCCGTCTCAACGCTTAAGTCCACCAGTTCCCTCGCCTCGTCCAGCGTGTCATACCATACTTTCTTTCCCACAATGTGTTCCCAGTTCTCAGCGGTAAAGCTGCGGTTCATGCCCGGCGCCATGCCTGCTGCCATCATGGCTGCCTCAATGGGGAAGGTGCCGCTCCCGCAGAAGGGATCGACCAGGATCCTGTCCCTGTTCCAGGGAGTAAGCAGGATCAGCGCTGCGGCGAGATTTTCCGCAATGGGAGCCTTGGCTGTCAGCTTGCGGTAGCCCCGCTTGTGCAGGGACTCGCCCGTGCTGTCAAGCCCCACTGTCACCTCATCCTTCATCAGAAAGACTCTGACCGGAAAGCTCTCCCCGTCCTCCGCAAACCAATTGACGCCGTAAACACCCTTCAGCCGCTCCACCATGGCCTTTTTCATGATGGACTGTATATCGGAGGGGCTGAACAGCTTTGACTTCACGCTCGCCGCCTTCGCCACCCAGAATTTGCCGTCCGCCGGTATGTATTCCTCCCAGGGCAGATTCCTGGTTCCCTGAAACAATTCCTCAAAAGTTTCCGCATGAAAGCTCCCGACCTTGATCAGGATCCTTTCTGCCGTCCGCAGGAAAACATTGGCACGGCACAGTGCCTCCTCGTCTCCGAAAAAGGTGACTCTGCCGTCCGCCACCTCGGTAATATCATATCCCAGTTCATCAATTTCTCTTTTTAAGACAGACTCCATCCCAAAATGGCAGGGAGCGATCAATTCAAACTTCCGCATGTACTTCCTCTCGTTCTCCGGTGGACTTTTCGCCCACATACTTTATCAACGCCCTTAGTATACATAATTTTCTGAAATATGTAAATAGGGGTACCTTGCGGTACCCCTGTCATCAGATCAGAACTCGTTGTTCTGGTTCTGATTCTGATTCTGGTTCTGATTCTTGTTCTTTTTCTGGTTCTCACTCTGGTTCTTGCCGCTCTGATTCCGGGTACTGTTCTGGCTATCCTTGCAATTCTCGGACTCGTTTACGTTGTTGAACTTGTTGTTGTCCATCTCAAATACCTCCTGTTTGTTATCGGTTACAGGAGTAGTATGTCAAAAACTCACAAAACTTATGCCCAAATTTGGTTGGTACTTTGGTGTTATTTCCCTATTGCATTTTTTTAATTCTAGTAATATACTGTCCTTGTAAGCAGGAATCCTTCATCGGTCTGCTTACACCCCTTATATAATATTTATACTCCCCTCAGTATGAGCCATCGGTCCCCTCCGGTGGCTCATATGTTTTTGTGTACAGACATAAAGTAACGGTTCCTGCGCCGGAGGCTCTGAGGAAACGCTGAGTATAGCGCTTCCTCAGAGCCAGTCGCGGAACACCTTCACCAAAAACAGCACCACTGCCATTACGATCAGCACAGGGGCCAGGAACGCAAGGATGCGAAACACCACGCTCAGGACGAGCACCACGATGACAAGCGCCACGACACCCCAGACCCAGCCGGGGATATGCGCGGGCAGATCACGCCAGAACTGTCCCACGCCCTCTGTCTCCTGGCTGTCGGCTTCTTCACTGCGGCCATCAGGCCAGCCGTCTCCCGCTCTGCGGGCCTGGGCCTCTCTGCGATCCGCCCCGTTTTCCGCGCCCGGCGTCGTCTCCAGGATCGTCCTCGCGATCAGCCGCGGGTCTCCAAGGAGCGCCATTACCTCCTCTTCACTCTTCCCCTTGCGGATTTCCGTATTGATATAGTCTTCATAATAATTCAAATTCTCTGCGACCACAGACGGCTCTACCCTGCCGTTCAATGCCAGTCTCAGTTTTTCCAGAAATTCCTGTCTTGTCATCCTCTCCCCCTTTCGTTTTTTGTCACCACTTTTTCCCCGGGCAAGCATTCCTGTCCACAGCCGCCCGAAGTTCCACATAACAGCCGCATTTTCTGCACATTCCCTGCAATAGCATGTCACACGCCTTACAGGTTTCCAGCCGCTCTTCATAGAGCGCTTCCGCCGCTTTGATATCCGGGTCCAGATTTTCGATATATTCCCGCAGGGAGCGAAAATATTCTTCCTGCCCTGCCATCTCTCTGATCAGACATTTTTTACACAAACGCAAATTCTGCTCCATCCTGCCTCTCCTGCTGCGCGACGCGCACCAAGAGTGTACCATAATTGTACCCGGTATACAAGAAAAAAGCAGAAAGCCAAAGGCTTTTCTGCTTTTCTTCAACAACGTGCGTTAGAGGATTCGAACCCCCGACCTTTTGGTCCGTAGCCAAACGCTCTATCCAGCTGAGCTAAACGCACATCCAACGCCGCAGGGATTCACACATCACCTGCAACATTGAATATATTACCTGTTCCAGGTCAAAAAGTCAAGCATTATTTTACATTTTTCCACTATTTGTGTTCTGCAGTATCTGTGCCTTTGCGCTCAGATCGGCAACAATGCGGATAA
>CAYPSH010000118.1:0-5337 GCA_964413445.1 uncultured Acetatifactor sp. | reverse complement strand
CGATCTATATGGAGCTGATCAAAAACGGCTGTGCGGCGACGATCCTGGAGACGGGTGCCGTGATGAAGACAGCCTTCTGCGGCCCCTGCTTCGGCGCAGGGGATACGCCCGCAAACAATGCCTTCAGCATCCGTCACTCCACCAGAAACTTCCCCAACCGTGAGGGAAGCAAGCTGCAGAACGGCCAGATTTCCTCCGTTGCCCTGATGGATGCCAGATCCATTGCGGCCACGGCGGCCAACAAGGGTGTGCTGACCCCCGCCACGGAGTTTGACGGCACGATCGGAAAATATCAGTATCACTTTGACAGCAATATCTATAAAAACCGTGTCTTTGACTCACACGGCATCGCCGATCCTGACACGGAGATCCAGTTTGGCCCCAATATCAAGGACTGGCCTGCCATGGGAGAACTCCCTGAGAATCTGGTGCTGCAGGTGGTCAGTGAGATCCATGATCCCGTGACCACCACGGACGAGCTGATCCCCTCCGGGGAGACCTCATCCTACCGCTCCAATCCTTTGGGACTTGCGGAGTTTACCTTAAGCCGAAAGGACCCTGAGTATGTGGGCAGAGCAAAGGCAATGCGCGCTCTGGAGGAAGAGAGGAGTAAGGGCGGACACCCCTGCCATGTGTGTCCCGAAATCAGAAATGTGATGAGTCCCATCAAAGAGAAGTTCCCTGAGGTGAGCCATGTAAACACAGGCTTCGGTTCCACGATCTTTGCGGTGAAGCCGGGGGACGGCTCCGCCAGGGAACAGGCGGCATCCTGCCAGAAGGTGCTGGGGGGCTGGGCGAATATCGCCAATGAGTATGCCACCAAGAGATACCGCTCGAACCTGATCAACTGGGGTATGCTTCCCTTCCTGATAGATGCGGGAGAGCTTCCTTTCAAAAATCTGGATTATCTGTTTATCCCCGGCATCAGAAAGGCTGTGGAGGACAGACAGGAGGTCATCACAGCATATGTGGTGAAGGACGGCGGTTTAAAGGAATTTGAGTTAAGGCTCGGGGAGCTGACGGATGAGGAGAGACAGATCATCCTGAAGGGCTGCCTGATCAACTACAATCGGGTATAAAAAACAGAAAGGTTTGGACAGGAAACGTGGAATTTAACAAGACAGTATCTAATCCCATGCTGGTGGGCTGCATCGAGCTGATGAAAGCTGAGGACACACCGGATCACCGCAATATGTTTGTGACGGAGCTGACGAAGGCGCTTTTTATGGCACCGGCGCTGATGGAGCCCGCCCCGGAGGAGGGCGCCGACGGGCAACTGAGACCTGCGCAGGGGACGAAGGTGCAGTTTCCCATGCTGGTAGCGCCTGACGGCAAAAAGTTCTTTATGGCGTTCACAGATCTGAAGGAGTATGAAAAGTGGCAGGAGAAGGCGGAGAAGAAGCTTCCGTACTTTGCCCTGAAATTTGACGACTATGCGGCGATGCTGTTCCGCAGGGATGTGCAGGGCACTCCTGCGGAGGCACTGGGATTTGTGATCAATCCGGTGGGATCCAATGTGATCGTGCCGAAGGAGATGGTGGCAAACATCATGGCGATGAGAGTCGCCCAGGCGCAGGCGAAAGCGCAGGCGCAGGCAAAGCAGACCGGCGCACCGATCCCTCCCTCCAAAGGACAGGACTAGACCGGCGGATGCGCACGGATCTGCAATTGTATTTGCTGCTTCGCAGCGCATAGGTACGGAAAGACGTGAAACATAAGATGACTAAGACCTGGAAATTATATGACAAGAGCAAAATTGATTTTGAAACGATGCTGTATCCCGGAAAGGCGATGCTTGCCCTGCTGATCCCTATTGTGATCGAGCAGCTCTTAAACTCCTTTATGGGTATGATGGACACCATGATGGTCAGCAATGTGGGAAGCGAGGCGATCTCCGCCGTGTCCCTTGTGGATTCCATCAACAATCTGGTGATCCAGGTTTTCTCAGCCATGGCCACCGGCGCCTCGATCATCTGCTCCCAGTATCTGGGCAACAGGGACGAGAAGGGCTGCAGGCGGGCGGCAAGGCAGGTGGTGCTGACGGTGTTGGTCATCTCCCTCTCCATCATGGCAGTGGGCCTTTTGTTCCGCAGGCCCTTGCTTCGCCTGATCTTCGGGCAGATCGAGGACGGAGTGATGGAAAAGGCGCAGAGCTACTTCCTTGTGACAGTGTTGTCATATCCGTTCCTCGCACTGTTTAACGCCGGAGCGGCCTTCTTCCGGGCAGGGGGAAATTCCCGCCTTCCCATGAAGATATCGGTCATCTCCAATCTGATCAACATCGGAGGAAATGCCCTGCTGATCTTCGGCTTCGGCATGGGTGTCACCGGCGCAGCGCTGGCAACCCTTGTGTCAAGAGCCTTCTGCGCTGTGACCGTGTTCTATTTCTTAAGAAAGCCCAGGCAGGTGATCGTGATCACGGATTACGCTTCGATCCGCCCGGACATGCCTCTGATCAAAAAAATCCTTGCCATCGGCGTGCCTGCGGGTGTCGAGAACGGCATGTTCCAGTTCGGCAAGCTGGCGATCCAGTCCACCGTGTCCACCATGGGAACGGTGGCTATTGCTGCCCAGGCCATGACCAACATCATGGAGAATGTGAACGGTATCTTCGGTGTCGGCGTCGGCATCGGGCTGATGACGATGGTGGGACAGGCTGTGGGCGCCGGAAGAAATGAGGAGGCAAAGTACTATATGGTAAAATGCACCAGACTGGGACTTATGGGCATTCTGGCGGCCTGCCTGATCGTTCTGGGCATCACGAAGCCTGTGCTGTGGCTTGCGGGCATGGAGGCGGAGAGTGCGGACATGTGTTTCCGGATGGTGACGGCGATCACGATCGCAAAGCCGCTGCTCTGGGCATTTTCCTTTATCCCCGCCTATGGCATGAGGGCGGCAGGGGATGTAAAATTTACCATGCTGACCTCCACGATCACCATGTGGGGCCTGAGAGTGGCACTGTGTATTTTCCTGGTGAGAGCCTTCGGCATGGGACCGATGGCTGTCTGGTACGGCATGTTTACGGACTGGGCGGTGAGAGGCGTGATCTTCTTTATCCGTTTCAGAAGCGGGAAGTGGCTGCACAGCAAAATGGTCTGAATAAAAATTTTCTTTCCGGCAAGACTGTCAGTGAAGGATGCTGACAACTTGTAGCAAAGGAAGGAAACGGCCATGAAGAGAAATCATAGAAGAGATAACGGAAAACGCGAGCGGTTTATCATGCTCGCCTCGTCGGCTTTTGTGCTGGCGGCACTGACCATGACGGGGATTTATATCCAGTCGAGGAACGCGGAGCCGGAAGATGACGGCTATGTGATTGATTTTACGGCGATGGAGAACAGCGCGGACGAGAAGGCGCAGGAGATCGCACAGAATCTGCAGAATGAGGCAGAAGAGTCCGCTGCGGCGAAGGCGGAGGATGAGTCGCTCCAGGCAAAGAGGCAGGATGGCTATGCAGAGGAAGCGGATGTCCCGGATGAAGATCTGGATTACATGCCCATCGCCGCAGGTTCGAGTCTGGTGGAGATCCCGGGGCTGACGGATCAGGTGACGGAGGAAGCTGCTGAGACGCTAAACCTGGAGACGGCTTCGGGACAGACCAAAGAACAGGCATCGGTCCAGTCCACGGGGCAGACCACACTGCATTTTGCGGAGGCGGACGGGCTGTTGCGCCCTGTAGAGGGGGAGGTGCTTTTGCCCTTCTCCATGGACAGCAGCATTTATTTCTCCACTCTCGACCAGTATAAATATAATCCTGCCCTGATGCTTGTGGCGGCGGAGGGAGAGGAAGTGACGGCCTGCGCGGCGGGGAAGGTCCTGGATATTTTTGAGGATGCCCAGATCGGACAGGCTGTGACCATGGAGCTTGGGGACGGCTATGAACTCACCTACGGGCAGTTAAAGGATATCACTGTCAAACAGGGCAGCTATGTGAAGGCGGGTGAGGTGATCGGCAAGGTTGCGGCGCCCACAAAGTATTTCAGCATGGAGGGCGCGAACCTGTACCTGAAGCTGACCTCGGGGGAGACACCTGTCAACCCGGAACCTCTTTTTGTGACGATCCAGAACCAGTAAAGAAAGGAATCGTTGCCTGATCGGGGGAAGGAGGCTTCATGTATATCACAGGTGGTCTGATCAAGACAATGGCGGGAGCGGACATCGCGGACGGCTGTATTCATATCGTGGACGGAAAAATAGCTCAGATCGGCAGGCGGGATGAAGTTCTTCTTCATCCCGCAGTCCATGAGAGGGTGCTGGAGGTAAAGGACGGGCTGATCCTGCCGGGACTCATAGAGGCGCACTGCCACATGGGAATCACCGAAGAGAAAAAGGGGATGGAGGGGGATGACTGCAATGAGACTGTGAACCCCATCACCCCCTGCCTCAGGGCAGTGGACGCCATCAACACCATGGATGCGGCCTTTGACGATGCGGTCAGGGCGGGGATCACCTCCGCCATGATCGGGCCCGGAAGCTCCAATGTGGTGGGCGGCCAGTTCGCCTTTTTAAAGACAAAGGGGCGGCGGGTGGACGACCTTGTGGTGAAGGCACCGGCCGCCATGAAGGTGGCCTTTGGCGAGAATCCCAAGGTAAATTATTCCGGTCAGGGGAAAAGTCCCTCCACCAGAATGGCGATCGCCGGGATGCTGAGAAAGGAGCTTAGCAGGGCAGTCGCCTACCGGGACAAAAAGAACAAGGCGGCTGAGAGGGGAGAGCCCTTTGAGGAGGATTTTGAACTGGAGTGCTGGCTGCCGGTGCTGGCAGGAGAAATCCCGTTGAAAGCGCATGTGCACCGGGTGGACGATATTTTTACAGCCATCCGCATCGCGAAGGAGTTTCATCTGAAAATGACCCTGGACCACTGCACGGAGGGGCATCTGATCGCGGGGGAGCTGGCCAGAGAGGGGTATCCTGCCATTGTGGGGCCTGATCTGTCCAGCCGAAGCAAGATCGAGGTGCAGAATATGGCCTTTAAGACAGTGGGGATTTTAAACCGGGCAGGCGTGATGACGGCCATCACCACGGACCACCCCGTATCCATCATCGGTTCGCTGCCTCTCTGCGCCGGGCTTGCGGTGAAGGCCGGGCTGCCTCTGGAGGAGGCATACCGCTCCCTGACCATATACCCTGCCACGATCTGCGGCGTGGAAAAAAGAGTCGGAAGCCTAGAGGTTGGGAAAGACGCGGATATCGCCATTTTTAACGGCAATCCCATGGAGGTCTTTACCCAGACCCTCTACACCATCATCGACGGCCGGATCGTCTACGAAAGGGAAAAGCCGTCCGAACCTTCTTAATTCCGATTGAAGAAGAAGGGGGAAGTATGATACAATGACC
>CAYPSH010000117.1:0-5356 GCA_964413445.1 uncultured Acetatifactor sp. | reverse complement strand
GGTTCTTCACATCGAAGAGCAGCATGCCGGAGGCATCCGAGACATCCGTGCAGTGCACCCCGGTCAGCTTATACGCCAGGTAGTCCTTCGGCAGCATGATCTTTGCAATCTTTGCAAAATTCTCCGGCTCCTTATTCTTCACCCAGAGGATCTTCGGCGCAGTGAAGCCCGCAAAAGCGATATTTGCCGTGTACTCCGAGAGCTTTTCCCTGCCGATCACATTGTTTAAGTAGTCCGTCTCCTCCCCGGTCCTGCCGTCATTCCAGAGAATGGCAGGACGGATGACCTTGTCATCTTTGTCCAGGATCACAAGTCCGTGCATCTGTCCGCCGAAGCTGATGCCCGCCACCTGACTCTTGTCTACATCCTTCAACAACTCCTTCATTCCCGCAATTGTCTGCGCATACCAGTCCTCCGGCGCCTGCTCAGACCATCCCGGATGAGGGAAATACAAAGGATACTCCTTCGATACCACGTTCACGATCCTGCCCTCGCTGTCCATCAAAAGCAGCTTGACAGCCGATGTTCCCAAATCAATCCCTATGTACAGCATCTGTAACCTCCCGTCCTTTCTGTGCCCATGCACATTATATGTTCATCATACTGTTTGTACACTGAAAAAGCAAGCGGATTGTGCGAAATATCGGACATGAACATTCCGATCCTATTTCGCAGCACTGCCGGAACGAAAAAAAAAGCTCCGACGCTGACCGAAATACCGGTTAGCGCCGGGGCCGACTGCTGCCTTGAAATAAAAGATAAGGTCACCTCATCAGTTTCCCTTCACCTGCTGAATGATCCTTTCCCACTGTGTCTCAGCATCCAATGTCTCCAGGGCATCATAAACCTTCTGCACCAGACATACATCCGCCTCCAGCATATCTGCCGCTTCTGCAACACTGCATTTCTTAATCCTCTTTTTGGATACCTGCCGTATAAGGTTCTTAAGCTCTCCCTCATCCAGGCCCTGCTTTCTGCCCCGCTGTATTCCCTGCCTGATGCCATAATCTATCAAATCCACTCTTATTGCCTCCCATTCTTCTGAATTCCTAACCTCACACACCACCTGATCAAGTTCTATCAGACGCCGATCCTTAGAAATAATATCCGGATTGTCTATACTTGTGTGCTTCATGTACTGCAGTAAACTGATCAATTCCGGTGAGCCGTTCCTGCTGGTCATGTTAAGAAAAATTTTCGTTGTGCCATCCCCCAGCTTTAATCCCGCCACTTCCTCACACTGTTCTGTAAACGTATACTTTGCCAGATTTTTCTCGAAAATATCATCCTGTGTGATAAAAATTATGGTAGTCGAAGGAAGCTGACGATATTTGGTCTTCTGCCCCGATTTTAAGATTGGGCTGTCTATCATCCCCTGATAAAATCTGGAGCGCTTCGGCAGGGAATCCTGGTCAGATTCATTCTGCATCTCCATATCAAACTGTCTGTCATCCTCTGAAAGTGCCCACGCATCAAGCCTGATTGCCCGCTTTCCGGTTTTATTCAGCACAACCTCCTCCACCTTGACCTCCCGCAATTGAATATCTTCTTCATCGAGGATGATACTCAGGGCATTTCCGTAGGCTCTCTTGTCCTTCATCACCATGAGGAACAAAGGGAAGTCGCTCAGATTGACATCAAACTCCTTCATCAGATCCGTTGCAGGCTCTGCATCCCGCAAACCGGTCACACCAGGTTCTTGCGAATTTCCATTTTCCATAAACGCTCCCGTTCCTTTCCGCAGGAACGTTTCTTAAGTTCCTGCACACTATGAGTTAATTGAATCGTGGCAGAAACTGCCTGATGTGCGAGAATCACACAATGAAAAAAGCAAAATATTATTTTGATAGGATTAGATTATCATACTTTTGATATTCTGTCAATAATGAATTTATTCTTCCGGCCTTCGGTTGAGAATTTACTTTCCGCACTAGAAAAGCCCTGCAGCCGCAGGGCTTTTCTGATCTGTATATGACCGTTATCTTTGTGACACATAAGCATTTGCAGTTCCGCAGCCCAAGCCGGGCGTCCACCTATTCTGCTCTCTCCATGGCCTGCACGAAATCTCTTGTGTCTGTAAAGATCTCATTCTTATAAGGATTCTTCTTCTGCTCGACTGCTCTCTTGACGATGACGGCAAGGCAGATCACGTTTGCCACGAGTGCCAGAATGGCAAGCACACCCTGAGGCACCACATAGGGCTCGATATTCGCCATCTGGGAGGCAGTGTAGTTTGTCAGTTCGAGGCCGTTTACCGCGCCGGTGTTCTTATAGAGAACGGGCAGCACAGAGAACCTGGTTGCGATCTGGAACAGCGGGAACACCTGTGCAAACATACACCAGGTAGCCAGGGTGTTTGCGCGGTTCTGGATCCAGCCGCCCTTGTTCCAGAGCGCATTTGCAAAGGTAGGCGCTAAGAGCAGTGCCACACCGCAGTACCAGCTATGGGTAGGCAGATTGTTGTAGGTGTAGGTGACATTCCAGATGTCATAGGCCACGATGAACCACACGGTCATGTCGGGCCAGAGCATATCGGCCTTGTTCTTGTCCTTTGAGGAATAGATTCCCCACCAGCCCGTCATGCAGAAGATGTTCAGGATGCCCGCGATGCCGTTCACCCAGTTCCACCAGCCGCCGTTGAGCCACACCTTCTCAGCGGAATACCACCAGCCGTTTACAGCGCTCGCCCCCTTGATGGCGGACTCAAAATCGGAGCACACAGCGATCATGATGTTGATCGCCACGATCACAAAGGGAAATACCTTGAACCATTCCTTCGCGCCGATCCCCTTCTTGTACTTTAAGAGCATAAAACCGATACAGCCTGCCACTGCCGCGTAGAGCTTCGCATAGTGGAACCAGCCGTTCATGTAGACATAGGTACTGTTGTTTAACGCCCACGAAGCGCCCGCTGCAGCGCCGATCTGGATCGCCGCAAAGTAGACGGTCAGTGCGGCAAGCACCACGCCAAAGAAGAAAATCCCGCCGTACTTCGTCCTTCTCTCGATCTCATTTGTGATCACAAGTCCGGCAAATACAAGAACCCATCCGAGCAGCTGATACATGGCGTTGTCGCCGTAAATCTGGAATAACATGGTATTCCCCTCCTCTTTTTGTTTTTAACATGCCTCTATCTCTTTTATGTTTACCTCATTGCCCTGCAGAAGATAAGTCTCTCCGCTTCCGCAATAAGGGCATGTCCTGCCGTAGGAAATTGTGTCGTATTCCTTTTTGCAGCTCTCGCAGTGTGTGACTGCCGGGATCTCCTCCACTTTTAAGTCTGCTCCCCTCATCAGGTCAGAGCGGTTCACCGCCCAGTCCCAGCAGTCTGTGAGGTAGGAGGGGATCACTCCGGACACCTTTCCGATCTCAAGCGTCACGCTCTCCACCCGGCTTAAGTCTTCCTGTTTCCCTATCTCCTCCACACTTTTGATAATGTGAAACACAATCCCCAGTTCGTGCATCTGTAAACCCTCTTACTTCTTCCTGCTGTTTTTCCTGATCCGGATCTCACGCTTTACCATGTTGGGCAGGATGGCCTTCAGCTTGTCCTCACTGCGGATCATGGTGCTGCACTCCGGCCGCTCCCTGTAGAGATGGATGGCGTCAAAGGCACACTTGGTGGTGCAGATACCGCAGCCGATGCACTTGTTTTCATCCACCACGGAGGCGCCGCAGCCCAGGCATCTGGCCGTCTCGGCCTTCACCTGCTCCTCCGTAAACGTGAGGTGCGCATCCCGGAAGGACTTCTTGTAGTCGATGTTTTCATCCATGCCCGGGATCTGTCTGGAGGCGGTGTCGTAGCTCTCCACCCGGATATTCTCCTTGTCCAGCTCGTTAAACTGCCTGCGGTTCCTGCCGATGGTGAGGCTGGAGTGGGGCTGTACAAAACGATGGATGGAGATGGCGCCCTCCTTGCCCGCCGCGATGGCGTCGATGGCAAACTTAGATCCCGTGTACACATCGCCGCCCACGAAGATGTCCGGCTCCGCAGTCTGGAAGGTCAGCGCATCCGCCACGGCACCGTTTCCTCTGCCGAGCTCCACCTTCGAGCCCTTCAGCAGATCACCCCAGAGAATGCTCTGCCCGATGCTCAAAAATACTCTTTCACATTCCACCGTCACCGTGTCGTTCTCATCGTAGACCGGGGCAAAGCGGTGGTTCTCGTCATAGAGAGACACACACTTTTTCAGAACAATTCCTGTCACTTTACCGTTTTGGGTCAGGATTTCCTTCGGCCCCCAGCAGTTGTGGATGACCACATTCTCTTCCTCCGCCTCCTGAATCTCCTCTTTGGAAGCCGGCATGGTGTCGCGATCCTCCAGACAGAACATGGTGACGGACTCCGCGCCGCATCTGCCCGCGGTCCTGGCCACGTCTATGGCCACATTTCCGCCGCCGATGACGACCGTCCTTCCGGTCACGGGGTAATCGTGGTTATCTGCCACAGTTTTCAAAAAGTCCACTGCGGTCATGACGCCCTCCGCGTCCTCCCCGGGCACGCCTGCCTTTCTGCCGCCCTGACAGCCGATGGCGAGATAAAAAGCCTTGTAGCCCTGGGCTCTCAGTTCGTCCAGTGTGATATCCTTTCCGACCTCAACGCCGCATCTGATCTCCACACCCATCCGGCGGATGATGTCGATCTCCGCAGCCACCACATCCTTCTCCAGCTTGTAGGAGGGGATACCGTACACCAGCATACCGCCGGGCTTTTCATTCTTCTCAAAGACGGTGGGCTTATAGCCCTTCTCCGCCAGATAAAAGGCGCAGCTTAAGCCCGCGGGGCCTGCGCCGATGACAGCGATCTTTTCCGCAAAGCCGCCCACGTTTTTGGGTGCCACCACAGGAGGTATGTATCTCGTGGCCGCATCCAGATCCTTCTGGGCGATAAACTTCTTGACCTCGTCGATGGCGACCGCCCTGTCGATGGTGCCTCTTGTGCAGGCGTCCTCGCATCTTCTGTTGCAGACTCTGCCGCACACGGCGGGCAGCGGATTCTCCTTCTTGATCAGCGCCAGCGCTTCGGTATATTTTCCCTGAGCGGCAAGCTTTAAGTACCCCTGCACCGCAATATGAGCAGGGCAGGCGGTCTTGCAGGGAGCGGTTCCGGTGTCATAGCAGTTGATGCGGTTGTTATCCCGGTAATCCTCATCCCACTTTTCCGGTCCCCACTTCACCTCATCCGGCAGCTCGTGCTTCGGGTAGGTCACTTCCGTTCCGTCCTTTTTACAGAGCTTCTGTCCCAGCTTTACCGCACCCGCCGGACAGTTTTCCACACATCTGCCGCAGGCCACGCACTTTTCCTTCTGCACTCTCGCCACATAGGCAGAGCGGGACATGTTGGGAGTGTTGAACA
>CAYPSH010000116.1:0-5392 GCA_964413445.1 uncultured Acetatifactor sp. | reverse complement strand
AACTGCTTAAAAATAAAAAAAGAAAGAGGAAAAACGAATGGAGTATTCGAAGGAGACCCTGTGCGTGCAGGGAAGCAATGACGGAAAGGACTGCTACGGCGCGATCAGCTATCCGGTGTACATGGCTGCAACCTACGCCCACCCCGCACTGGGAGAGAGCACAGGCTACGCCTACAGCAGAGTGGAGAACCCCACAAGAAATGAACTTCAGAAAACCGTTGCAAGGCTGGAGCATGGGGAATTCTGTCTGGCCTTTTCCACCGGCATGGCAGCCATCACCGCGGTGTATGACCTCTTTTCCCCCGGAGACCACATTATCGCAACGGACGATATCTACGGCGGCACCCTGAGACTGTGGGACAGTCTGGGGAGAAAGAACGGACTTGAGGTGGACAGTGTGGACACGCCGGATCTTGCGGCGCTGGAGGCGGCTGTCAGACCAAACACCAGGGCAATCTTTCTGGAGACACCCTCCAATCCCATGATGAAGGTGACTGACATAAGCGCAGCGTCAGAGATCGCAAAGCGCCACAACTGCCTGCTGATCGTGGACAATACCTTCCTGTCTCCCTATTTCCAGCAGCCCCTCGCGCTGGGAGCGGATATCGTGGTCCACAGCGGGACCAAGTATCTGGGCGGACACAATGATCTGCTGGCCGGTTTCCTTGTGACAAAGAACCCGGAACTGGCTGAGAAGCTGAACAATATCTACAAGACGACAGGTGCGTGCCTTGCACCCATGGACAGCTGGCTTGTGCTCAGAGGCATCAAGACCCTTGCCATCCGCATGGAGCAGCACCAGAAGAATGCAATGGCTCTGGCGGAGTGGCTGAAGACGCAGGAAAAGGTGAAAGAGGTTTACTACATCGGACTGAAGGACAGACCTGACAGGGAGCTGATCGACAGACAGTGCAGCGGCTACGGCGGAATGATCTCCTTCAGAGTGGACTCGACAGAGACCGTGGAAAAGCTGCTGAAAAACGTAAAGCTGATCCGGTTTGCGGAGAGCCTGGGCGGCGTGGAGAGTCTGATCACCTTCCCTATGAAGCAGACGCATGCGGAGGTGCCCGAGGAGCTGCGCAACAGACTGGGTGTGGATGAGACACTGGTGCGCCTGTCCGTGGGAATTGAAAATGTGAATGACCTGATCGCGGATCTGGAGCAGGCATTTCAGGCAGTATAGCGCTGAAAGCGCGGTTTTGCGAATGTGAGTGTTTATATGCGATAGAAAGGCGGGGGTTATGAGCATGGATATTGTATGTCTGGATCTGGAAGGTGTACTGGTACCGGAAATCTGGATCGCATTTTCAAAGGCGAGCGGGATTCCGGAGTTAAAGAGGACGACGAGAGATGAGCCGGATTACGACAAGCTGATGAGGTGGCGCATCGGCATTCTGAAGGAGCACGGTCTCGGCTTAAAGGAGATTCAGGAGACCATTGCCACGATCGACCCGATCCCCGGTGCAAAGGAGTTTCTGGACGAGCTGAGGAGCATCACCCAGGTCATCATCCTGAGTGATACCTTCACTCAGTTCGCCACTCCCCTCATGAAGAAGCTGGGGTGGCCGACCATTTTCTGCAATTCGCTGGAGGTGGCGCCGGACGGAGAGATCACCGGTTTTAAGATGCGGATCGAAAATTCCAAGCTGACCACGGTAAAGGCCCTGCAGTCCATAGGCTATGAGACCATTGCCAGCGGCGACAGCTACAACGACCTGGGGATGATCCAGGCCAGCAAGGCGGGCTTTTTGTTCAAGAGCACGGAGAAGATCAAGGCGGATCACCCGGAGCTGGCGGCGTATGAAACCTACGATGAGCTGCTTGCAGCCATCAAAAAAGAACTGGACGGAGGCTTTTATGGGCGGACAGTATGATTTAAAGCCGTATTTAAACAAAATCGAAGAGGTGATCGCAAAGGGAAGGTACAAGGATACCTGGGAATCCCTGCAGCAGTATCATCCTCCGGTCTGGTATGAGAAGATCAAGTTCGGTATCTTTATCCACTGGGGTATCTTCAGCGTGCCCGCTTTCGGGAGCGAGTGGTATTCCAGAAATATGTACATACAGGGCAGCAAAGAGTTTGAGCATCACATAAAGACTTACGGAAAGCATGCCGAGTTTGGCTACAAGGATTTTATCCCGATGTTTCAGGCCGAAAAATTTGACCCGGACGCCTGGGCGGATCTGTTTGAGCGGGCGGGGGCAGAGTATGTGGTGCCTGTGGCGGAGCACCATGACGGCTTCCAGATGTACAGAAGCGAGATTTCCCACTGGAATGCCTTTGAGATGGGGCCGAAGCGCGATGTGCTGGGAGAGCTTTCCGAGAGCTGCAGGGAGCATGGGCTTACCACAGGCTGTTCTTCCCACAGGGTGGAGCACTGGTTTTTCATGGGACACGGCAAAGAGTTTGACTCGGACATCAAAGACCCCATGCAGAGAGGCGATTTTTACTGGCCTGCCATGCCGGAGCAGGATCATTTTGATCTCTACAGCGAGCCTGTGCCGACGCAGGAGTTTCTGGAGGACTGGCTGTGCAGATGCTGCGAGATCGTAGATAAGTACAGGCCGAAGATCGTTTACTTTGACTGGTGGATCCAGCACAGTTCCGTCAAGCCTTATTTGAAAAAGTTTGCCGCCTACTACTACAACCGGGCACAGGAGTGGGGCGAGGAGGTGGTCATCAATTACAAGCATGACGCCTTCTCCTTCGGGACGGCTGTGGTGGACATCGAGAGAGGGCAGTTTGCGGAGGCAAAGCCCTATCTGTGGCAGACGGACACCGCCGTGGCAAAGAATTCCTGGTGCTACACGGTGGGAAATGAGTATAAGACCGCAACCCAGATCCTCTGTGACCTGGTGGATATCGTCAGCAAAAATGGGCGGCTCCTCTTAAACATCGGCCCGAAGGCGGACGGTACGATCCCCGCGGAGGATGAGAAGATCCTTCTGGAGATCGGAGAGTGGCTGAAAATAAACGGAGAGGCCATCTACGGCACAAAGCTCTGGAGAAAATCCGGCGAGGGTCCCACAAAAATAGAGGAGGGGCAGTTCGCGGATTCGGAGGCAAAGCCCTACACCTCGGAGGATATCCGGTTTACCACTGCAAACGGCTGTCTGTATGCCATTGCCTTAAAGTGCAGCGGGACAGGAGAGTACTGCATCACCTCTCTGGGCGTGCAGGATGCCTCCCGAAAGGCCAACTTCAGCGGGATCATCCGAAAGGTGGAGGTGCTGGGCAGCGAAGAAGCGCCTGCGTGGAGCAGGGATGAGGCGGGACTTCATATTTCCAGCAGCGTAAGAAGCGATAAGCCGATTGTCTTTAAACTGACAGTCGACTAGGTATCTCATTCACAATCGAAGGAGGGCTACAATGAAGAAGTACGATGTCACGGCTCTGGGGGAGCTTTTGATCGACTTCACTGAGAATGGAAAGAGCGCCCAGGGCAACTATCTGATGGAGGCAAATCCCGGGGGAGCGCCCTGCAATGTGCTGGCAATGCTTGAAAAACTCGGGAAGAAGACGGCTTTCATCGGCAAGGTGGGAGACGACTTCCTGGGAAGGCACTTAAAACAGACAGTGGAGGAGGTGGGGATCGACACATCCAATCTTCTGTTGGACGAAAAGGTACACACCACACTCGCCTTTGTACACACTTACCCGGACGGGGACAGGGACTTTTCCTTTTACCGCAATCCGGGGGCAGACATGCAGCTGACCGGGGAAGAGGTAAACGTGGAGCTGATCGCAGCGTCGAAGCTCTTTCACTTTGGTTCTCTTTCCATGACGCATCCCGGTGTCAGGGAAGCGACAAAAAAGGCGGTAGAGGCGGCAAAGAAAAACCACTGCCTGATCTCCTTTGACCCCAACCTGAGAGAGCCGCTGTGGAACACCCTCGGGGAGGCGGCAGAACAGATTTCCTACGGGTTTGAAAACTGCGATATCCTGAAGATCTCAGACAACGAGATACAGTGGTTTACAGAAAAAGAGGATTTCGACGAGGGCATTCAGGTGCTGAGAGAGAGATATCATATCCCTCTGATCCTGCTGTCCATGGGAAGGGACGGGAGCCGTGCCTACTACCGGGACTGGAAGGTGGAGGTAAAACCGTTCCTGCAGAAAAATACCATAGAGACCACAGGCGCCGGGGATACCTTCTGTGCCTGTGTCCTGAATTATGTGCTGGAGCATGGGCTTGACGGCCTCACGGAGCAGGATCTGAAGGAAATGCTGACCTTTGCAAATGCTGCGGCATCCATCATCACCACCAGGAAGGGCGCCCTGCGGGTAATGCCCGACAGGGAAGAGATCGTAAAGCTGCTGGGGAACCGGTGAGCTATATAAGGCGATGCGCGATGCGCCGGGGAAGCAAAGTCTCCGGCGCATCAGTCTGTATAGTCACAGTGTTCCAGAAAGTTTAAGAGGATTGTCCGGAGGTCTCCGTCAAACTCTTCCACACAGGTGAGCTCGGCACAGACTGCATCCTTTCCGTTGGCTGTAAAGGCGGAGATCCCGCGGTCATAGGGATTTGTCCCGTCCTCACAGTCGTAGCTGATGACATGGTAGGAGACAGAACCGCAGAGGACATCCTCCTCCAGGTTTACATCGTAGTTTTTCATGGTGGCGGCAAGCCAGTTATCAGCGTTGGCCTGTGCGTTTTCTTCGGTGGGATACTCGCCCAACAGAAGGTGAAGCTGTGTGTCGTACAGATCTACGGTGGCTCCGTCAGCATTGATATGATCAACCGAATTCCCTGCAACCCAGGTGGCGTAGTAGAGTCCGTCTGAGGCCAGGACATCATACAGGCCGGACAGCTTGAGAGAACTGTCCGGCTTTGTCACTGTTAAGCTGCTTCCGAGCTGCACATCTTCATTTTCATCGTCTGCATTCGTTTCCCCGGCTGCGTCGGCCTCGGACATGGGATCCGCACCGGAGAAAGAAGTGCCGGAGCAGGCGGTACACAGCAGAGCAGCATAAATGATTCCGATCATCATGCGTTTCTTCATCAGAAAATTCCCCCTGTAACAACTAATCTTTGTAAAGCCGCCAGAAACGCCTCGCGGCATCAATGATATAATGACCTTATTCGAGGCAGGAGACGGCCGGATGGCCATCCATCGTGAATGCGAAGCATTCATGATATAATGACCTTATTCGAGGCAGGAGACGGCCGGATGGTCATCCATCGTGAATGCGAAGCATTCATGATATACTAATAATATTTATACCATATAGGAATTATATAGCAGATATTTCTGAATTGTAAATATTTAATTTTGACAGAATATATAGAAATTAATGTGAAGCATTATTCTGAAATTAGTCCACAATATACAAAATTGTATATTCTGCCGGAATCTGCCTATACTGGAATATAAATTGACTGGTGCCTGA
>CAYPSH010000115.1:0-5394 GCA_964413445.1 uncultured Acetatifactor sp. | reverse complement strand
CCGGCTGCCTTTGCAGCGTCCGGCATGATCTCGGGCACGGGATTTGCCATGGCAAAGAGGATGGAATCGTGGTTCATGGAGGCGACCATCTCGGGGGTTACGATGTTGGGGGCGGACACACCGACAAAAATGTCAGCGCCCTTTAAGGCATCGGCCAGGGTACCGCTCTCGCCGTTTAAGTTGGTGACTTCTGCCATTTTCTTCTGCATCCAGTTTAAGCCTTCGGTGTCTTTGGAGACGATCCCGACCTTGTCACACATGATGATATTGGGGAAACCGTAGGTCAACAGAAGCTTTGTGATGGCCACACCGGCGCTTCCGGCACCGTTTACCACCACGCGGCAGTCCTCCTGTTTCATTCCGACTACCTTTAAGGCGTTGATGATGCCTGCCAGGGCGATGATGGCGGTGCCGTGCTGGTCATCGTGGAATACAGGAATGTTCATGATCTCTTTCAGCCTCTCCTCAATCTCAACACAGCGGGGAGCGCTGATGTCTTCCAGATTGATGCCGCCGAAGCCCGGCGCAAGCCAGGTGACAGCCTTGATGATCTCCTCGGTGTCCTGTGTGTCGAGACAGATGGGCACTGCGTTTACACCGCCGAATTCCTTGAACAGAACTGCCTTTCCCTCCATGACGGGCATGGCGGCGTGGGGGCCGATATTGCCCAGACCCAGAACAGCGCTGCCGTCTGAGACAACTGCCACCGTGTTCGCCTTCATGGTGTACTTGTAGGCTGCCTCTTTGTCTGCCGCGATCACCTTGCAGGGCTCCGCCACGCCGGGCGTGTAGCAGATGGAAAGATCCTCTCTGGATTTTACAGGTGTCTTGGAGACTGTCTCTATCTTGCCGTTCCATTTTTCATGCATCAAAAGGGCTTTTTCGTTGGTTGTCATTGCACTACCTCTTTCTTTGTCTTTGGGTGTTGATTTCAGATACATCTTATAATAGAATGCCTTCCTTCGCAAGCTCTTTCTCGCCTGAAATAGCAGGAGGGAGGAGAAATTGACGGGAAATTGTTTTAAAAATTTGTGAAAATATCACTTTCTATTTTATTGGAACTGTATTATAATGTTACCATAAATGATAAGTCAATCATGAAGTCAGGAAGCATGTCGAGTACAAGTCAGTTTGTAAATCCCATTTCCGATTATGGAAGACAGATCTGCTTGCGGGTTTTCAGGTAAAAACATTAGGAGGAGTTTATGAGAGAAAAGTATGAATCGTTAGCACTGACACAGTTGAAAGAGCTTGCGAAGGTACGTGGATTGAAAGGTACCTCCGCCATGAAAAAAGCTGACCTGGTGGAAGCTATGCTGGCAGAAGATGAAAGGCAGAAAAAGCTGGAGGAGCAAAAGACTCAGACTCAGGCATCAGTACCTGTGACAGCAGCACCTGTGGCAACGACGACAGTGACGGCAGCACCTGTGGCAACCGCTGCAGCGGCTGCATCCCAGACGGCGTCAGGCGCATCCCAGACCGCGCCAAGTGCGCCTCAGAGAAGAAACTATACAAACGGTCCCCGCACCTACGGCCAGCGCACGGAGCGCACGGAGGGAACTGCGGGAGCAGTCAGAAATGAAAATACCTATCGCACCGAAAGCCAGAGAGGAGAGGCCGTTTCGCAGCCTTCGGGGGAAAATGCACCGGCACCGGCTCCTGTGCGCCCTGCCCGCAGCAACGAAGTGTATGACGAAAAGACCTACCCCAAGGAGCTGGACAGCGGCGAAGAGGCAAGCGGTATCCTGGAGGTTATGCCGGACGGTTACGGCTTTATCCGCTGCGAGAATTATCTGCCCGGTGAGAACGATGTCTATGTGGCGCCCAGCCAGATCCGCCGTTTCGGCTTAAAGACAGGAGATATCTTAAAAGGAAACAAGAGGATCAAGACCCAGCAGGAGAAGTTCAGCGCCCTTCTGTTCATCCGCACCATCAATGGTTACACGATCGAGGAGGCTTCCCAGCGAAAGGCTTTCGAAGATATGACGCCTATATTCCCGGACGAGAGGATCCGTCTGGAGACACCCGGCTGCAGCGTGGCAATGAGAGTTATGGATCTCGTCAGCCCGGTGGGCAAGGGACAGCGCGGAATGATCGTCTCACCGCCCAAGGCAGGTAAGACAACCCTTTTAAAGGAAGTGGCAAAGTCTATTCTGCGCACCAATCCCCATATGCATATGCTCATCCTTCTGATCGATGAGCGTCCCGAGGAGGTGACGGACATCAAGGAGGCGATCATCGGCGACAATGTGGAGGTGATCTATTCTACCTTTGACGAGCTGCCGGAGCATCACAAGAGAGTTTCCGAGATGGCCATCGAGCGCGCAAAGCGTCTGGTAGAACATAAAAAGGATGTGGTGATCCTCCTGGATTCCATCACCCGTCTGGCGAGAGCCTATAACCTGGTGGTTCCCCCCAGCGGACGCACGCTTTCCGGCGGCCTTGACCCTGCGGCACTCCACATGCCGAAGAGATTCTTCGGCGCGGCGAGAAACATGCGTGAGGGCGGCAGCCTGACCATCCTTGCGACAGCCCTTGTGGATACGGGAAGCAAGATGGACGATGTGGTATATGAGGAGTTCAAGGGCACCGGCAACATGGAAATGATCCTGGACAGAAAGCTCTCCGAAAAGAGGATATTCCCCGCCATCGATCTGGCAAAGTCGGGCACCAGAAGAGAGGATCTGCTGCTCACGCCGGAGGAGCTTGAGGCGATCAATATCATGCGCAAGGCCCTGAACGGACTTAAGCCGGACGAAGCAACCGACAGGATCCTGGACATGTTCTCCAGGACCAGAAACAACAATGAATTTGTCCAGGTTGTAAAGAAGAATAAATTTATTTAAAATAGCTCTTGCCAGCACTGACACCTTATGTTACAATAATACCGCTGTTTGTGGTTCCATAGGCAGTGCGGATGAGAACAAAAAATACTGAAGTTATCATAGAGAGGTGAAAGAGATGAAAGAAGGAATCCATCCCAAGTATTATCAGGCAACTGTGACCTGCAACTGCGGCAACACTTTCGTGACCGGCTCCACAAAGTCTGAGATCCACGTAGAAGTTTGCTCCAAGTGCCATTCATTCTACACAGGCCAGCAGAAAACAGCAAGAGCGGATGGACGTATTGATAAGTTCAACAAGAAATACGGCGTTAAATAGGAATCGCAAAAAAAGGTTGAGGTGCTTTATCTCAACCTTTTGTGTATTATGTATAAAAATTTTTATTTTTGGAGAAGGATGATGGCTGGGAAAAAAACAAAGTGCTATTCCGGTATCGGCGGACAGGCCGTACTGGAAGGAATCATGATGAAAAATGAAGAAAAGTATGCCCTGGCGGTGAGAAAGCCAAACGGGGAGATCGCCGTGGAGCTGGAAAACTATCAGGGACTCCTTCACGGAAGCAAGATCAGGGAGATCCCGTTTGTCAGAGGTGTCTTTAATTTTATCGATTCCCTTGTGCTGGGGATGAAATGCCTGAACGATTCGGCTTTGTACTATGAGGAAGAGGAACAGGACGAAGCTCCCGCCTCTGAGGGTAAGGCAAAAAAGAAGGCACAGAAAGAAAAAAGCGGGAAAGGCGAGAAGCTGACGACAACCCTTGTCACCCTGATCTCTGTGGTGCTGGCTGTGGCGATCTTTGTGGTGCTGCCGTACTACATAGCCTCTTTCCTGAGCAAATTCGTGCGGAATGATTCCCTTCTGGCAATCTTTGAAGGCGTGCTCAGAATTCTCATTTTCCTTCTGTATGTCTGGGGCATCAGCGCCATGAAGGATATCAAACGCCTTTACCGTTACCACGGTGCAGAGCATAAATGCATCAACTGTATCGAGAAAGGAAGACCGCTCACGGTGCGCAATGCCATGAGGAGCTCCAGACTGCACAGAAGATGCGGCACCAGCTTTATCTTCTTTGTCCTGTTTGTGAGCATTATCGTGTTTTTCTTTATCAGAGTGGGAAACCCGGTGGCAAAGGTTGCGCTCCGTATCCTGCTGATGCCTGTGATCGCAGGTATTTCCTACGAGCTGATCCGGCTGGCGGGAAGAAATGACAACCTGTTTGTCCGTATCCTCTCGGCGCCCGGCATGTGGATCCAGCGGATGACGACCAAGGAGCCGGATGAGCAGATGGTTGAGGTGGCGATCGCTGCCGTGGAAGCTGTTTTTGACTGGAAGAAATACCTGAAGGATAACTTCGGCTATGAGGAAGAGGAATGACTTACCGGGAGGCTTATGAAGCGGGAAAAGGTGCCTTAAGGGCAGCGGGGATCGAGGAGGCGGATCTGGATGCCAGACTGCTCCTGGAGTTTGTCTGCGGCACGGACAGAAACACTCTGTTGGCGCACGGGGACAGAAGCTTAAGTGAGGCAGAGGCAGATGCCTATCAGGACCTGTGCCGAAAGCGCAGCGGAAGGATCCCTCTGCAGCATCTGACCGGCATGCAGAACTTTATGGGACTGGATTTTATCGTGAACGAGCATGTGCTGATCCCCAGACAGGACACGGAAATCCTTGTGGAGGAAGCGCTCTCAGAGCTTCACGACGGCATGGAGGTGCTGGACATGTGTACCGGTTCCGGCTGCATCCTGATCAGCCTCCTGCACTATTCCAACGACTGTACGGGTGTGGGAGTGGACATCTCCGCCGAAGCCCTGAAGATTGCAGAGCAGAATGGGGAGAGGCTGCTTGGAGAAAAAGGGACTCCCGCAGCCATCAGATTCCTGCAGAGTGATCTGTTTGAGAACCTGGAGGGGCAGTTTGACATGATCGTGTCCAATCCTCCCTACATCAGGTCAGAGGTGATCGGGACACTGATGCCGGAGGTGAAAGACCACGAGCCCAGACAGGCGCTTGACGGAAGGGAAGACGGGCTGTTTTTTTACAGGCAGATCATAGAAGGCAGTGTAAGATTCCTCAAAGGCGGCGGACAGCTCCTCTTTGAGATCGGCTTTGACCAGGGGGAAGCGGTCAAAAGCCTTATGGAGCAGGCAGGGTATCTTGAAGTGCGTGTGATAAAAGACTATGCGGGACTGGACAGAGTGGTGAGCGGCTGCTTAAGCTTTGCGGCCAGGAACAGGTAAGAGCTTTAGAAAGGTAAGGAAATAAGATGTTTGACAGGTTGGAAGATTTACTGATCCGGTTCGAGGAGATCATGAGTGAACTGCATGAGCCAACGGTGACCAACAATCAGGAGCGCTTCCGCAAGCTGATGAAGGAGCAGAGTGATCTGACCCCTATTGTGGAAGCCTACACGGAATATAAAAAGTGCAAACAGGAGATCGATGACTCTCTGGCAATGCTGGAGGAGGAAAGCGATGAAGAGATGCGCGAGATGATCAAGGAGACCTTGAGCGACAGCAAGAAGCGCGTGGAGGAACTGGAGCAGGAGCTGAA
>CAYPSH010000114.1:2495-5413 GCA_964413445.1 uncultured Acetatifactor sp. | reverse complement strand
CCAAAAAGGCGATCAGGGTGATCAGGATGGTCGGCACTCCGCAGATCCCCTTCCACAGAACCTTTCCGATGGTTCCAAATGCCCGGCCTATACTTGTGAGGATCACATAGAGAAGCGTCTTCTTCCACCATTGCCCCATCTTCAGCCGGATGGCAAACTCCGTCAGCCAAAACACAACAAGTGCCTCCAAAAGGACAAGCGCAGCAGCCGCCACAACGATCACTCCGTAGTCTCCCAAAGGCCACATCAACTGTTCCGTCAGCATGCCGCCTCCTCCCACAAGGGCCAGACAAAGCAGGGTAAAGACATCAAAGTACATCCCGCCGAACACATCCGGCGTGATACCCTCCCTGCCGTTTTTGTGCCCTGCACTGCAAAGGAGGAAGATGAGACAGAGCAGCCACACAAGGACACTCCCTCCCAGGATCCCGTAAATATAGTATCGCAGGTTGTACAAAATCCTTGTCTCCCGGACGATACCGCTGTATGTCCTGTTCTGTACAAAGTCGCTGTCAAATTCCACCCGGAACAGATAAGTCTCCGCCTGATCAAAACCGTACTTTCCTTCCATCCGGACAGGGACATCCACCTCTACCCCGCATTCGTCAAAAGAATCTCCCTCCGCCGCAGACGACCACAGGATGACATCCTCCGATTTGGAATATCTGTCCTTCTCCAGCCTCACGCTCACCCTGGCGTTCATGTCCTCCAGATAATCAGAGATGATGTACTCTTCATCGGACTGAAGCATTTCGGACACCTCACAGGCGATGGTGGCGGCATGTCCGCTCAGGTTCTGTTCCAGCACTTCCGTATAATCTTTCTCGTAGTAGCCCTCCTCTGCCATATAGTAAGCGCAGATTCCGCTCCCCACCCCTACGACAGAGGCGATCAGAAGCAGGAAAAAGGCTGTCACCTTCGCCGCAGTGGAACCGGACAGCCGTCTCCTGTTCCCGGGCTTTTTCTGTTTTTTCTGCTTTTCCATATCCTCTTCCATCATTTCCTCTCCCATTTTCCCTCCTGTCCCCCGGCTCTTTTCTCTTCCGCTTTCCGGGCAGCCTCACACGTTCTTCTCACACTTGTATCCCTGGCCCCAGACCACCTTTAAGTAGCGGGGCTCCGCCGGGTTGATCTCCAGCTTCTCCCTGATGTGCCTGATATGTACCGCAACGGTGTTCTCACTGCCGTAGGGAAGATCCTTCCAGATCCTCTGGTAGATCTCCTTCGGTGAGAAAACCTGCCCCGGATGCTCCATCAGAAGCTTTAAGATTTCATACTCCGTGGGAGTGAAGGACACCTCCTCCCCGTCCAGAGTCACCTTCTTTTCGCCATCGTCCAGCTCGATACCGCCGCAGCGGAGCACATCCTGCCGGATCTTCCCCGCGCCGAGCTGCATATACCTGCGCAGCTGCGACTTTACCCTGGCGGAGACCTCCACCGGGTTGAAGGGCTTTGTGATATAGTCATCCGCCCCCACGGTAAGCCCGAGGATCTTGTCGGCATCCTCAGACTTTGCTGTCAGAAGAATGACCGGCACATTACTCCTCTCCCTGATCTTCACCATGGTTTCCATACCGTCCATCTCGGGCATCATGATATCCAGGAGCACCAGATGGATATCGTTTTCCTCCACCACCTTCAGTGCGCCTTTCCCGTCAAATGCCTCAAACAGCGTATAATCCGCATCGTGCAGATAAATTTTCAAGGCATTCACAATGTCTCTCTCATCATCACATATCAAAATATTGTACATGACTTCCTCCCCCAAACGTATCTGTTCAAAGCCATACCCGGATCTCGCACGCCTTTGAATAATTACATTCTATCAAAAATACTTTTAACAATAAACAGGGAAAAAGATTAAGAAATGTTTAAGGAAGACAAAACCCCCGCCATTCCCGGCGGGGGTTTTCCATAGATACAGGGCAGGTTACTCGGCTTTCTTACCCGCCGTCTTCTGCTTTAATTCCTCCAGCGCCTCCTTAAACTTTACAGAGGTCATGGAAGGGTTTGCGCGGATCAGATCCCTCTGGAAGAAATCCCTGAGGGAGCTTACGCTGGCGCGCTTTTCCACGCTGACAGTATATCTGGTCTTCAGTTCGGACAGTTCTTCGCGCACGTTCTCCATATATCCGGCCGGCTTGTTCCGGAGGGCATCCTTCACGCTCTCCAGCTTGCCCTCTATGCTGCTCCTGAGCTCAGGCACGCTCTCCAGCCTGTTTCCGAGGTTTGTCTTAAAGCCGGACACGCTCTCAGCAAAGCCTTCCCTGCGGTTTTCCATACCCTCGTTTGTCAGGGCAATGATCACATCGAGCCGTCTCTGGATACGCACCATCTCCTCCTTGGCCTGCTCCATCTTCACAAGTACATTGCGCAGGTCGATCGCAGCCTTGAAGGAAAGGGCAAAGTCTGAAAAGATCAGAGCCGTCAGCACCAGTGTCACGATGGTCAGCACCTGGTAGGGGATGGAAAATACAAAGATCTCCACCCTGACATGTACGACCTCCGTCATGATAATGGTAAAAAAGCCCCATGCGATCGTGGAGCCAAGACAGATGTGCCCCTGAAAATTAAACTTCTTTTTGGAGTAATCCCAATATCTGACCTTAAAGAGCGCCTCCATGGCGACACCTGTCACATATTCCAGCGCAGTGGCTCCCACACACCCCGCCAGATAGGTCAGGCCAATATTGTCCTGAAAGGGCATGGATACCACCAGCATCATAATGGCGCCGCTGCCGTAGATCGGCAGGAACGGGCCTCTCATAAAGCCTCTGTTGGTCAGTTTTTTTGATTTGATGGAAACGTAGGCAGACTCGAAACACCAGCCGCAAAAACAATAGAAATAAAAGAAGAACAACCACTGAATCGCCGTATAATGATACATTACTTCTGCTTCGCCTTTCTGTTATGTTTTT
>CAYPSH010000114.1:0-2395 GCA_964413445.1 uncultured Acetatifactor sp. | reverse complement strand
AAGTTATCCGGGCGATGATTCCTCATCGGTACACCGATACCTCCAGAGCCAGCTTTCCCTTGCGGGTCTCTCTCACCTCGCCGGTACAGGTAAATTTGCCGTAGCCTCTGGCGTTCACCGTCTCGCCGTTCTTTAAAATACGGGCGTTATTTTCGCAAAGCCTGCCGTTTAGGTAGACCTTGCCCGCCCGGAACAGTTCGAGACTTTTTTCCCGGGACAGGTTATAAACCTTGGAAAGGACGGCATCCACCCTGAGGGACTGTACCTGTATCGTTTTTTTCTCAGGCTCCTCCGCCGCAATGGCGCCCATCTCTTCGGTCACTGTACACTTCACATGGGTATGTTTGATCTGGTTTAAATTTTCGCAGATATATTCCGCGATCGTGTCGAGGCAGAAAAGGTAAGCCTCCCTGTCTCCCACCTTGATGTCGCCGATGGTGCTTCTCTCGATGCCCAGGTTCATCAATGCCCCCAGGAAGTCTCTGTGGGACAGTTCATCCGCAAATTTTGCCAGAAGGGGCTGAATGTGGATACATACGATTGGGAACGGCACCTCGTAGCCGAAGCTCTCCGGGTCTCCAAACCGCACAAGACATCTGTCCGCGCCTTCTATTCCGCCCCAAAGAGAAAAGCCTGCATACTTAAGTGCAGGCTCTTCCCGCCAGAACACATCCTGTTCACTTAATCCCAGGAATCCCGTGAAGGTGAAGACCCCCTGTTCAAAGGATTTGTCCGCCAGGTCGTGAAATCTGTTTTTTAACTGCTGTAATTCTTTTTCGTTATCCTGTGCCATAACTCAACTTTCCGCTACGAGAAGCTTATCACTTCCTCCTTGGGAGCCTTTGTCTTTTCCACGCTGACCGCATGGAGGATCGGGCCCTCTCCCTTGTAGTCCTCCCAGTACTCCTTCGAGACAGTGGCTGTCACCTTTACCCACTCCTTCTGCTTCAGCGCCGCCGCACCGGCAAACTCACAGGCATAGCCAAGGAAAGCCATGTCCTCCGCACAGCAGGTCATCGCCATGCGCCCGGGCACAAAGTAGTTGTCCGGGAAATTTTCCGGATGGAGCACCATGGCCGTAAACTGAAGCTTCTTCCCGATGTAGCGCTCCAGATGATCCATGGAGTCCAGGTACCAGATGCCGTAACCCTCATTGTCCAGAACAATCACATCCTGATTCAGATCATAGGGAAGATCCTCCTCAAAGATCTCGTCGATCTCACCGTTTGCGTCCTCAAAGATCACATCCGCGCCGGGATTCACCGCCTTGATATTTCTCTTGTAGCTATTCAGCTGGTCTCTGACCGTGTCGCAGCGGTTGAAGATGATCATCTCCGACTTTCGGATCATCTCTGCCAGCAGAGAGCGCATATTGGTGTAGTACATAGGGAAGGTGGAACCGTCGATAGTTGTGATCTGCTGCTCCATCTTCCAGTACCAGGGCAGCTTTGCATTTTTATAATTCCACATACCGTTGAACTCAATAATGATACGTTCCGGCTTGTGCTTCTTCTCCAGATTGGTCAGATTCTCCGGTGTGAAATCGGATTCCTCCTCAATCAGCTCCACCTCTGTCCTGCTCTCCTTTAAGAGCTTTTCATCATATTCGTTTTCGCCCTCTTCGCACAGGATCAAAAGGGTCTTTCCCTTGATCCTGAAATAAGGCTGCGCCAGCGTGAAGCTGATAAACTCGGTTTTTCCGCTGTCCAGAAAACCATTGATCACATATACGGGTTTCATCTGTCCCTACCGCCTTTCATTTCTTCCATACATCCGCCTGTCTCAGCCGCTCTCCGGGCTTATGAGAACAGTTCCTCCAGCTTGTCCTCCTTCAGTTCGGCGCCGATCACGCAGATCTTGCCGGTCACCTCAGGGCTGCCTGTTCTGATGTCATGCTCTTCCGGAACATAGTCATAATAAATCCAGGTGCCGTCCGGAGCGGGCACCATGCCCTTCGCACGCAGGATGGAGCCGTACTCTCCGCTGTCAAGCGCGGTGAGGATGCTCTCGATCTTTTCCGCCGTAAACTTTGTGGGTGTCTCCTTGCCCCAGCTTGTGAACACCTCATCCGCATGATGATGGTGATGATCGTGATGGTGGTGATCGTGGCCGCAGCCACACTCGTCATCGTCATCATCGTGATGATGGTGGTGATGCTCGTGTTCATGCTCGTCCTCGTCATCATCGTCATGGTCGTGATGATGATGGTGATCGTGGCCGCAGCCGCACTCCTCGTCATCATGGTCGTGATGGTGGTGGTGCTCGTGACCACAGCCGCACTCGTCCTCATCATCGTCATGGTCGTGATGATGATGGTGGTGGTGGCCGCACTCGTCGTCATCATCGTCGTGATGATGGTGCTCATGCTCCTCATGGGCATGCTCCAGCATCTCCT
>CAYPSH010000113.1:0-5433 GCA_964413445.1 uncultured Acetatifactor sp. | reverse complement strand
CGGATCGGCATCCATATCATCCTGACGATCGATGAATTTGATCTGGCGAGAGTTGCTGTCCCGGAGGAGAGTGAGGACGGCTCTTTCTTCCAGTGGCTGTTTACTCTCTCACCCAAGGGCTCGGAGGAATTCAACCTTTCCATCATGCTGATCTCCAGAAGGCATGTATCCACCATCGCCCATCATATGTTTGGGGGATCCAGCATTGATTCCGCCTATCCGAGGATCACCCTCAGAGGGTTTGATAACGAAGAACTTAAATCGTACTTTAATACATACGAGGATCTTCCCTGCGGAGCGCTCAGTGAGCAGGAGAAGAGGTCAGTCATTTATTTCTGCGGAAGGCATCCGGGACTTTTGATGGCTATGAGAAATGCGATTTCCGGGCTGCAGAGGGACGGAGAACTTGACATAGCAAAGATTTTTGCGGAGAACTACATGATAGGGGTATATGACCGGATGATCGAACTGATGAAGGAAGAGCATGTGGATCGCGCCAGAAGGAAGAATTGTGTGGGCATATTCGCGCAGATATTTATCGGACCTGCCTATGAGGAACATCTTCCCTTCTACATTGAGCGCTGCTTTGACCTCGGATTTCTGACCAGAGCCAATGTGGAGGAGGAGGATCTCTTTGAACTGGCCGGAGTCGCTCAGGACGGGGAGGAAGAGGGAAACCGTTTCGGCTATGAGCCTCTGTCGCCCTATTTCGTGGAATATTTTAAGAATGTTGTCCTGCCGGAGGAAAAGGAAGGAACGGCTGCTTTGTTAAACCATACTGAAATAATGGTGAGAAAAATGCTTTTGACGGTGCTGCAGAGTGCCTATCCGGATTCCTATGAGGAGATCCTGCAGTCCTATGCGGGGGAGAAAGAATCCTACCTGTACAATTTAAACAGGTTCGCGCTGAGCAATGATGCGGCATCGAGAAATCTGACCTTTACCAAGCTGGATATCATGTCCCTTATGGACTACTGGGAAATCATCTCAGACCGCTGGGCGCTGGTGCAGCCTTATCTCTCGTCCTATAACGTGAAGGAGGAGGTGAAGAGAAGTTTTCTCTTCCTGACGGATTGCAGAAACTGTTTTGCTCACAACAATTCCCGGGTGTTAAGCCAGCAGAGTGTGACAAAGCTTGATGGACTCTGCAAAAGGATCTGTGAGGACATCGAGAAAGGAAACCAGAACCCGGATCTTCCCATGGGCCCGGAGGCAGCGCAGGAGATTCTAAGCAGCGTTTCCGCTCCGGCCGGTCCGACGACATTTTATACGAAAGAGGACAGTATAATCAGAGAAATCCTCGAGTCAGGAAAGACCTATACATTGATCTGCGAGAAAACCGCCAAAGGATCGCTCAGGGGACCGATCAAGGAAATAACAGGATTTTCTGCGAGCATTTCCCCTCAGAACGCGGCAGGAATCCCGTATGAAAGGGGAATGGAACTCCCTGTGAAGCTCATCGGCTGGGAGCCGAATCCGAATGGCCAGAAATTTAATGCAGAACCGATGTAGGATCCCTGACATGGATAAGTCAAAAATTAAAAGGAGAATAAATTTTGGCTAAAAAAGAGAGAATGTCGAATCTGGAGCTGCTGCGGTGTATTGCGATGCTGATGGTGGTGGTGCTGCACTTCCTGGGAAAGGGAGGACTTCTGGCGGACCTTGCCGGGGAGAAACTGGGGGGTGTGGGTGTGACTGCCTGGCTGCTGGAGTCCTTCTGTATCGTGGCAGTGAATGTGTATATGCTGATCAGCGGCTTCTTTCTCTGCACGTCTTCCTTTAAATTGAGCAGACTGCTGCAGCTCTGGCTGCAGGTCTGGCTCTATTCGGTGGTGTTTGGCCTGATCGGGGCTCTGTCCGGCGTGGCGGCGGAGGTTTCGGTGGATACCCATTATTTCCTCACGATTTTATTTCCGGTCACTATGGGACACTACTGGTTTATGACGGCGTATGTGTTTCTGTACCTGCTGCTCCCGCTTGCGGGAACTGCGGTGCAAAGGATGACGAAGGGGCAGCTGAAGTGTACGGTGCTCTGTCTGCTTGCGGTCTTTTGCGTGAGCAAGAGTGTGCTGCCGGTGAGGCTGGAGACGGACGGGCAGGGCTATGACTGTATCTGGTATCTCTGTGTCTTTGCCGCTGCGGCCTATGTGCGCAGGTTTGGCATCCCCTGTCTGGAGAAGAAGGGAAGAGCCATCCTTCTGTATGTGGTGAGCTGCCTTCTGATCTTTGGCGGGACAATGGGACTTCGGGCGGTTTATCTGCGCACGGGGAGTCTCGGCAGGATGCTTTCGATGTGCATGGAGTACAATCATATCCTGCCTTTTCTGGCGTCGCTTGGGCTCTTCCTTTCCTTTCGCGGTATCACTGTCAAAGGTAAAATTGCAGCTGTTATCAATAAAATTGCGCCATATACCCTGGGGGTTTACCTCCTGCATGAGAATATCGGACTGCGCTATTCCTGGCAGAAATGGCTGGGGGCGGAGAGGATCGGAAGCGTGGGCAGCCTGCTTCTCTGGACGGTTTTTGCCGTGATCGCTGTGTTTGTCTGCGGGATTTTCACGGATATGCTCAGGGCAGCTCTTATGACGGGGGCGGGGCGTTTTCTTGGGAAGTTCTCTCTGTGGAAAAAATTCACGGCGGGCATTTCGCATGTGGATGCGCTGTTTGGTGAGAAAGCTGCACAATGATCAGAAAATGAGGATCTCATGAGAGTATGGAAAATAAGAACAAAACTGCCGGAAGTTTAAACAACCTTTTAGAAAATCTGTATGTGGTCATACTGGTGTTTTATCCCCTGCGGCATATCAGCTGGGGGATCGATCTGTGGGACACCGGATACAATTACGCCAATTTTACCTACATGGGAACGGAGCACATGGATCCCATGTGGCTGTTCTCCACCTATCTGGCCACGGCGGTGGGGCATCTGATCACAAAGCTGCCAAACGCCGGGAGTCTTATGGGCATGAATCTGTACACCGGGCTCTTTGTCAGCCTGCTGGCGCTGATCGGTTATCTCTTTTCCACAAGGACGCTGAAAATGCCTGCCTGGGCTGCCTTTGCGGGGGAGATGGCGGCGATCAGCCTCTGCTGGTGTCCGACGGCTCTGCTCTATAATTATCTGACCTATGTGCTTTTCCTGGGGGCGGTGATCTTCCTCTACTTCGGGCTTACAAAGGAAAGGAAGGGCTTTCTGATCGCGGCCGGTGTCTGCCTTGGGACCAACGTGTTCGTGCGATTCTCCAACCTGCCGGAGGCGGCCATGATCGTAGCCGTATGGGCCTGGGATGCGCTTGCCGCCTGCCCGCCGCATGCGCGGTCAGACGGGGGAGCGAAGAAGGTGCGGGAGCGCGGAGGCAGACCGGCAGCCGGGAACGGACAGGCGGAGGCGAAGACATCAGGCTTCCTGGGAAGAACGCTTGCGCACACAGGCTGGTGTCTGTCCGGCTATCTGGCGGCTCTTTTTGTGTGGCTTGGACATATCGGGCTTAAGTACGGCCTGGGGGAGTATATCACAGGCATCGGACGGCTCTTTGCCATGACGGACGAAGCCACGGATTATACGGCGAAATCCATGCTGATGGGGGTGGTGGGAACCTATGTGGAAAATCTCTACTGGGTTCTGCGCATCGGCGTGATCATTGTATTTGGCATGGTGGTCTGCGGGCTGATCGGACAGATAACAAAGATATTAAGTCGCGATTTAAGTAATCAAAAATCCGCTGCCTTGTCAGACATGGGAAAACGGACCAGGGTGTTTTCTGCACTCTTCAGTGCGGCTCTGGGCGCTGCCATGCTGGTCTGGCTATACAGGAGAGGGTTCTGCTCCTTTGCCTTTTACAGCTATGATTCCATTTTGAGACCGGGTATCCTGTTCCTGATGCTGACGATGCTGACCGCACTGATCCGTATCTTACATCCGGGTGCGGCGAAGGAGGAGAAGCTGCTCAGCGGACTGCTCCTTCTGGTGGTGCTGCTCACCTCCATCGGCAGCAACAACGGGGTTTATCCCAGCATGAACAATCTCTTTCTGGCGGCGCCCTACACGCTGTGGGAGGCTTATCGGTTTTTCAGACTGCCCTTTGAAAAGAAACTGTATCCTGATAAAAAGAAAGAAAATTTAACTGTGATTATATTTTCTGCCCCCGCGAAGGCTGTGCTGGCGGCGTTCCTTCTGATGTGCGCGGTGCAGTTCGGAGGATTCGGGCTGGATTTTGTCTTTGCAGAGGCCACCGGCGTGCAGGACATCAGCGGGACTGTGGAAAACAATGAAATCCTGAGAAACATCAAAATGAGCCCTGACAAGGCGGAGGCCATGACGGGACTGACCGCCTATGTGAAGGAGAACGGGCTGCAGGGGCAGGAGGTCATCCTCTACGGTCAGATCCCTTCTCTGTCTTACTATCTTCAGATGCCATCGGCCTTCAATCCCTGGAGCGATCTGGCTTCCTATGATATTGAGGTGATGGCAAACAAAATGGCCCAACTGAGTGGAGAAACACCTGTTATTATTGTGGGAGACAGCTACGACTTATGGGAAGAGGGGAGAGTGACTGCTACGGTCAATGACGGAACCTCCTCGGAAAATGCCCTTAAAATACAGGAAGATCCCAAATGGGAGCTGATCGTGGGATTTATGGAGGAAAACGGGTACCGACTGGCCTTTCAGAATGAGAAGTTTGCCCTGTACAGAGCAGAATAGCAGTAGAAGAACAGAATTTGCCATATCAAAAAAGGTCTGCAGCTTACAACAGCTGCAGACCTTTTTCTTCGGCTTCCTTCATGACATCCTCCGGCCACAGGGAGCATTGTACTTCACCGATATGTGCTTTCCGCAGGAAGAACATACAGATGCGGGACTGGCCGATGCCTCCGCCGATGGTGTAGGGCAGTTCGCCGTTTAAGACGGCTTTGTGGAATTCCAGTTCGGCTCTCTCGGGGCAGCCGGCCTTTTCAAGCTGTTCCATCAGGGATTTCTCGTCCACACGGATCCCCATGCTGGAAAGCTCCAGTGCGATGTCGAGCACAGGATAGTAAACAATGATGTCGCCGTTTAAAGCCCAGTCGTCATAGTCGGGAGCGCGTCCGTCGTGGGGTTTGCCGTTTTCCAGCAGATCGCCGATCTGCATGATGCAGACAGCGCCCTTCGCTTTTGCAATGTAGTATTCCCGCTCCTTGGGGGTATAGTCCGGGAACATTTCCGCAAGCTCGGTGGTTGTGATAAAGAAGATATCGTGGGGAAGGATTTCTTCTATGTAATCGTAATGGATGGACATGTATTTCTCTGTCTTGCGCAGCACCTTGTACACGGTGCGGACAGTCTCCTTCAGGGTCTCGAGAGTGCGATCCTCCTTGTTGATGATCTTCTCCCAGTCCCACTGATCCACATAGATGGAATGGATGTTGTCCGTCTCCTCGTCCCTGCGGATGGCG
>CAYPSH010000112.1:0-5450 GCA_964413445.1 uncultured Acetatifactor sp. | reverse complement strand
ACGCCCAGCAGAGAACTCTATAAATTCTTTGACAAGGAGGGCAATACCCTTGTCCTCAGGCCGGACTTTACGCCTTCGGTTGCGCGGTGCGCCGCAAAATATTTCTGTGACGATAAGGTGCCGCTTCGTTTCTGCTACATGGGCAACACCTTTACCAACACCTCCAACCTTCAGGGAAAGCTGAAGGAAAGCACACAGATGGGCGTGGAGCTGATCAATGATGACTCCGTGGAGGCAGATGCCGAGATGATCAGTCTCGTGATCACCTCATTGAAACGCTGCGGACTGCGGCAGTTCCAGGTGTCTATCGGTCAGGTGGAGTATTTTAAGGGACTCTGCGAGGAGGCCGGGCTGGATGAAGAGACAGAGATGGATCTGCGCTCCTGTATCTCCGGCAAGAACTATTTTGCCGCCCAGGAGCTCTTGACCGAGAGAAAGGTGAAGGAACCTTATCAGAGCAGTCTTTTAAAGATTGCTGATATGTTCGGGGACATGTGTTCTCTGGACGAGGCAAAGCGTATGGTCCAAAATCCCCGCTCGCTGGCTGCCATTGAACGGCTGGAAAGGCTCTATGCGGTTTTGCAGAGCTATGGCGTTGCGGATTATATCTCATTTGACCTCGGTATGCTCAGCAAATACAAGTATTACACTGGTGTCATTTTTAAGGCTTACACCTACGGCGTTGGTGACGCCATTGTCAAGGGAGGCCGCTACGACAGGCTTTTGCAGCAATTTGGAAAAAATAATGCGCCCGCAGTCGGGTTCTGCGCCATGATCGACAGCATCCTTGAGGCACTTTCCAGACAAAGGGTTGAAATCCCTGTGCCGGAAACGGCAAAAAAGCTGACCTATACGGATGAAGATTACAGGGAGAAGCTGAAGGAAGCGCTGGAGCTTCGCGCCGCAGGGATCGCGGTGACGCTGACACAAAAAGGGTGACGGCTGGGCGGAAACAAAAATGACAAAATTGGCTGCAGAAAGGCATGGTTGCTATCATGAGTGAAGAAAGATATCTGACCTTTGCGCTGACAAAGGGAAGGCTTGCCAGCAAGACACTGGAGCTGCTGGAACAGATCGGGATCACCTGCGATGAGATGAAGGATAAAGATTCCCGCAAGCTGATTTTTACAAACGAAGAATTAAAGCTGAAATTCTTTCTGTCCAAGGGGCCCGATGTGCCGACCTATGTGGAGTACGGCGCCGCTGATATCGGCGTGGTCGGAAGAGATACCATACTGGAAGAGAACCGCAATGTGTATGAGGTGCTGGATCTGGGCTTCGGAAAATGCCGCATGTGTGTCTGCGGACCGGCGTCGGCAAAGGAGCTTCTGCTGCACCACGAGCGTATCCGGGTCGCCAGCAAGTATCCTAACATTGCCAAGGATTATTTCTTTGACAAGAAGCATCAGACAGTGGATATCATCAAGTTAAACGGCTCCGTGGAGCTTGGGCCTTTGGTGGAGTTGTCTGACGTGATCGTCGATATTGTGGAGACAGGCTCCACCCTCCGCGAAAATGGGCTGGAGGTCCTGGAGGAGGTATGTCCCCTTTCCGCGAGGATGATCGTAAACCCCGTCAGCATGCAGATGGAGACAGAACGGATCAAGAAACTGGTGAACCGGATCCGGCAGCTTTTAAAAACGGAATGATAATTAGAATCCGGCAGAATGGGAGGAAATAAAGATATGAGGATCATAGAACTTTCCGGAGAGACGAGACAGAGTATTTTGAATGACCTTTTAAAGAGGAGCCCCAATAACTATTCACAGTATGAGGCGACTGTGAATGAGATTATTGCGAAAGTAAAGTCTGAGGGCGACAAAGCCCTGTTTGATTACACCTTAAAATTTGACCGGTTTGCACTGGATCCGTCCAATATCAGGGTGACTGAAGAAGAGATAGCGGAAGCCTACTCGAAACTGGATGCAGGGCTTGTTGAGGTCATCAAAAAATCTGCGGAGAATATCAGAAGCTTTCACGCAAAGCAGCTCAGAAACAGTTGGTTTGACGCAAAAGAGGACGGTACGATTCTCGGCATGAAGATCACACCCATTGCAAGGGCAGGCGTTTATGTGCCCGGCGGAAAGGCTGCCTACCCCTCCAGCGTGCTGATGAATGTGATCCCTGCAAAGGTGGCAGGTGTCCCTGAAATCATCATGACAACCCCTCCCGGAGCTGACGGACATGTAAATCCCGGCACTCTGGTTGCGGCGGACATCGCCGGGGTGGATACCATTTACAAGGTGGGCGGTGCGCAGGCGATCGCTGCCCTGGCTTTCGGCACAGAATCTGTCCCCAAGGTGGACAAGATCACCGGCCCCGGCAACATTTTTGTGGCCCTGGCCAAAAAGGCTGTTTACGGCTATGTCAGCATTGATTCCATCGCCGGTCCCAGCGAAATCCTTGTCCTGGCGGATGAGACGGCGAATCCCAGATATGTGGCTGCAGACCTGCTTTCCCAGGCGGAACACGACGAGCTGGCAAGTGCGATACTGATCACCACCTCAAAGGAGCTGGCGGAAAAGGTTTCCGCACAGGTGGATGTCTTCACAGCCGAGCTGGCCCGAAAGGAGATCATACAGAAATCTCTGGACAACTACGGCTATATCCTTTTGGCAGACAATATGCAGGATGCCATCGACACTGTCAACGAGATCGCCTCGGAGCATCTGGAAATCCTCACGGCGAATCCCTTTGAGGTCATGACCCGCATCAAAAACGCAGGTGCCATTTTTATGGGAGAGTACGCCTCGGAGCCGCTGGGCGACTACTTTGCAGGGCCGAACCACATTCTGCCCACCAACGGCACGGCCAGATTCTTCTCCCCTGTGAACGTGGATGACTTTATCAAGAAGACAAGCATTATTTCCTACTCCAGAGAAGCTCTGGAAAAGGTACATCAGGATATCGAGACCTTTGCTGTCTGCGAGGGGCTGACCGCTCACGCAAACAGCATCAGGGTAAGGTTCGAGTAAACACTGATCGGAGCAAACATGCTGGCGCTTATGCAAGGAAATGCGCAGAAATGAGGATTAAAATAAGAATTTGATGGAAAAAAATAAAAAGAGATGGGGAGACACAGACGATGTTGGAATTTAAGTACGACACACAATTATTGATCGAAGGGGAGAATCTGGACGAGGACGTCATCAATGACTACATCACGGAGCATTTTAAGGGAGACTGTCTTCTGGCGGTTGGAGACGAGGAGCTGATCAAGATCCATTTTCACACCAATGAGCCCTGGAAGGTTCTGGAGTATTGCTCCACACTGGGAGAAATCTATGACATTGTCGTTGAAGATATGGACAGACAGTCCAGAGGCCTTAAGGGGTGACAGGGGGAGGATCATGGGAAGAAAAGCGGTTATAGAGAGAAACACAAAGGAAACGAAGATCTCCCTGCAGCTTGAACTGGATGGCGCCGGAAGAGCTGCTGTTGACACCGGAATCGGTTTTTTTGATCATATGCTGGAGGGCTTTTCCAAACATGGTTTTTTTGATCTGACCTGTGATGTGGACGGAGACCTGGATGTGGATGGTCATCACACAGTGGAGGATACCGGTATTGTCCTTGGACAGGCAATCAAAGAGGCTGTGGGCGATAAAAAAGGGATCCGCAGATACGGTTCCTTTATCCTGCCAATGGATGACGCCCTTGTACTCTGCGCCGTTGACCTGTGCGGCAGACCTTACCTGAATTTCGACTGTACCTTCCCTGTTGAAAGGGTAGGAGAGCTGGACACGGAACTGGTGAGGGAATTTTTCTATGCCGTCTCATACAGCGCCGGGATGAATTTACATATCAAGATGCTGGACGGCAGCAATGCCCATCATATGATCGAAGCAATTTTCAAAGCCTTTGCCAAGGCGCTGGATATGGCTGTCGGCATGGACGAGAGGATCACAGATGTGCTGAGCACCAAGGGAAGTCTGTAACGAATGGAAAGAGCAAGCAAATATGAATAACGGAGTGATTTACTTATGATAGTCAAAAAATTTGTGCCCTGTATCTACCTTTATCATCGGCATGCCGTGAAGAACCTGACGGACACCTCCGTTGTCGAGACAGATCCTTTGCGTCTGGTGAACCTCTATAACGAGAACAACGCCGACGAGCTGATCGTGTTCGACATGTCTGAGAACGACGCAGAGCACGAGGAAGCGCTGGATGTGTTAAAAGAGATCTGTGCCGCAGCAGAGGTGGATGTGATCGGAGCCGGTAATGTAAAGCGGATGGAGGATGTGAAGAAGCTTCTGTATGCCGGTTGCAAAAAGGCAGTCCTGGATTACGGGAAGGAGAGCAACATTTCCATTACGGAGGAGGTTTCTCTGAAATTCGGAAAGGATAAAATCCTTCTCTCCTATGACGAGCCTCAGATCCTGAGCGAACATAAGGAACTGATTGAAAAATATATATCCGGCATGATCCTGATGAATCCGCACAAGATCCGGGAGACGGAAAGCATTCTGGATCTTCCCTTTTATGTCAGGATCAATCAGATTGCCCTGAACAAGCTGCTTGAGATCTTTGCCTGCGGGCATGTCTGCGGCGTGACAGGCAATACCATCAATGACAATTACAGGGAGATCCTCACCCTGAAGAATCTGTGCCGGGAAAACGGGATTCAGGTTGAAACCTTTGAGGCAGCCTACAAGTGGGAGGATTTTAAGAAGAACAGTGACGGCATGGTGCCTGTTGTGGTGCAGGATTACCGCACCCAGGAGGTCTTGATGGTTGCCTATATGAATGAGGAAGCCTACAATCAGACCCTTGCACTGGGCAAGATGACCTACTACAGCAGAAGCAGGCAGGAGCTCTGGCTGAAGGGCGCAACCAGCGGTCATTACCAGTATGTGAAAAGCCTGACTGCGGACTGCGACATGGATACCATTCTGGCGAAGGTTTCCCAGGTGGGAGCAGCCTGCCACACCGGAGCGAGAAGCTGCTTCTTCAACGAGATCACGAAGAAGGATTATGAGGAGGCAGACAATCCGCTGCAGGTGTTTGAGGATGTGATGAATGTCATCAAGGACAGGAAGGTGCATCCCAAAGAAGGCTCCTACACCAACTACCTCTTTGACAAGGGAATTGACAAGATCTTAAAGAAGCTTGGTGAGGAGGCGACGGAAATCGTCATCGCAGCGAAAAATCCCAACGCCAACGAAGTCAAATATGAGATCAGCGACTTTTTGTATCATATGATGGTCCTGATGGTGGAGAAGGACATCAGCTGGGAGGAGATCACGACCGAACTGGCAAACCGATAGAAAGGGGGCGTTAATGGTGATAATATTGTCCTATCTAAATGGAATCCTGAACTGGATCATGACGATATTGGTCATTATCGCGTGCATAAAATATCTTCTAAAAAAGTAATGCGTACAAGGAAGGATTCTGTCGACAAAAATCGAGTAGGAGGCTAACCATTAGTTGATTAGCCGACCTCT
>CAYPSH010000111.1:2408-5541 GCA_964413445.1 uncultured Acetatifactor sp. | reverse complement strand
CATCATACAGCCGCACAGGGCAATCTTCATCCTGGGATTCTTTTTCTTATAACCGTTTAACTCTCCAAGCCTGCCGTAGACTCTCTGGTTGGCATTGTCCCGGACAGTACAGGTGTTGAAGATCACGAAATCCGCTTTTTCCGTCTCCACGATCTCATAGCCTATCTTTTCTAAAATTCCCACCAGCTTCTCGGAATCCCTGGCATTCATCTGGCACCCGAAGGTGGTGACACAGCAGGTTGGCACATGTCCCAGTGCCTGCGCCAGTTCCTCCACATAGCCCTTTGCCTTTGCCATATAATAATACTGGCGTCCGGTCTCATCCTGAGGGACGGGAGCATTCAAATCTATTTCTTCCAAAACAACATTATTTAACATGAATCTTAACCTTTCGTGTAATCCGCATATTTCTCCGCAAGCTTCACCAAAAGCTCCGTGACCTTCTCCATGGACTGGACACAGGCAAACTCAAATCTGCTGTGGGCGTTATAGCCTCCTGTACACAGATTCGGGCAGGGAAGACCCATGTAAGAAAGTCTGGAACCGTCCGTCCCGCCCCTCACAGGAGTGATCACCGGCTCTGCTCCTAATTCCCTCAGGACTTCAGACGCATTTTCCATCAGGTGAGCATAAGGCTTCAGCACCTCTTTCATATTGTAGTAAGAGTCCCTGATATCACAGGTGACGGTTCCCTCCCCATACTTTTGGTTCAGGAAATCGGCGCACTGCACAAACACTTCCTTTTTGTGTTCAAAAAGCTGTCTGTCATGGTCACGGATGATATAGTCAGCCGTTGTCTCCTCCACATTCCCGGAAATGCCGTCCAGGTGGAAAAAGCCTTCGTATCCTTCCGTGTACATGGGATTCTGGAACACCGGCAAAAGGCTCTGGAACTCCTGTGCGATCAGGATGGAATTGAGCATCTTTCCCTTTGCACTGCCGGGATGCACGCTCCTGCCGTGTACGGTGAGTCTTGCTCCTGCGGCGTTGAAGGTCTCATCCTCCAGTCCGCCCAGCTCCCCGCCGTCCACCGTGTAGGCGAAGTCAGCAGCAAACAGTTTGACATCAAAATGGTCTGCGCCTTCCCCGATCTCTTCATCCGGGGTAAAGCCGAGCCTGATCTTTCCATGTCTTATTTCCGGGTGCGTCAGCAGATATTCTGCGGCGGCCATGATCTCGGCCACACCCGCCTTGTCGTCGCCGCCAAGCAGTGTGGTTCCGTCCGTGACGATCAGATCCTGCCCGGCAAGCTTTTTGATCTCCGGAAAATCATCCGCCCTGAGTACGATCTTTTCCGCTTCATTTAACAGGATATCCCCGCCGTCATATTTCTCCACAATGCGGGGCTTGACATTCTCTCCGGTGACGGCAGGCGAGGTATCCATATGTGCGATAAACCCGAGCACCGCACTGTTCTCACACCCGGCCGAGGCCGGAACGGACGCATACACATAGCAATGCTCCTCATCGTAGGTGATCTCCGCCGCCCCTATCTCTTCAAGCTGCTTCACAAGAAGCTTCGCCAGCACGTGCTGTTTTGCGGTGCTGGGCGTTGTCCCAGTCGTTTCATCAGATTGCGTATCCATTTTTACATATTCCAGAAAATTTTCTATTGTCTTTGACATAAGCTTTTTCCTCCAGACTCTGCATTGATAGATTAACTGAATAATGCATGTACCAGAGGATTATAACCCGAAAGCAGACATCTGGCAAAGGGAAATTTCTCCGTGCCAGACCTTTTGGCCGTTCAGGCAGGTCTTTCAAAGGATTTGCATTCGTCAGAGAGGCGTATCCGGCTTCCATCTCTGAATGTCCCTGCAGATCTCACCGGACATGAGCAGGACACAGATCAGGTTCGGCACCGCCATCAGTCCGTTGCAGATATCGGAAATCAGCCAGACGGTATCCAGCGAGAGGATGCATCCCAAGAAGGACATCAGACTGTAGACAAAGCGGTAGCTGATGTTGTATTTTGTCCTGCCTTTTGCAAGGAATTCAAATGCCTTTTCTCCCTGATAAGCCCAGCCCGCAATTGTGGCGAAGGCAAAAAGGGCGATGCAGACGCTGACAAACCCATCCGCTTTCACGCCAAATGTACTCCGGAACATTTTTAAGACAAGCACAGCGCCGTCGGCAGCCGCGCTCTCCTGCTGCGAGGCATCGGACAGCACGCCGGAGGAGGCAAAGGCAAGCCCTGTCAGGGAACACATGACCACCGTATCTAAAAAGACGCCCGTCATGCTGATATAGCCCTGCCTGACATAATCCTCCGTGTCCGCCGCTGCTGCCGTGATGCCTGCTGCCCCAAGCCCGGCCTCATTGGAAAAGATTCCTCTGGAGACGCCCCATCTGAGAGCGGAAAAAAACGAGACAGTGACACTTCCAAACAGGCCGCCAGAGACTGCACGGGGACAAAATGCCGCAAGCACAATGCCCGCCAGTGTCTCCGGGACATTTTTCCAGTGAACGAGAATGACGCAGATCGTTCCGGCAAGGTAAAGGATTCCCATAAAGGGAACCAGGAGTCTTGTGAGTTTTCCGATACTTTCGATCCCGCCCAATACACAGAAAATCGTCAGAACGGAGATCACAACACCGACGCAGGCTTTGTCAAGTCCGAAAGCCGCGTGGAAAGAATCCGCCACAGCGTTCGCCTGAACCATATTGCCCATTCCAAAGGAAGCCATCACCGTAAAGACTGCAAAGGAAATGCCGAGTATCTTCCCAAACTGCCCCTTCTTAAGCCCCCTGACGCAGGTATACATGGGGCCGCCCACCGTTTCCCCCAGATCGTTTCTGCTTCTGTACTTTACGGAAAGCGCGCTCTCAACCAGTCTGGTCGCCATGCCGATCAGGCTGGTCGCAACCATCCAGAACAAAGCGCCCGGGCCTCCTAAGACCATTGCTGTCACCACTCCCACAATATTTCCTGTCCCCAGGGTTACGGCAAGCTCTGTCATAAAAGAAGAAAAAGAGGAAACCTGTCCTCTTTTTTTCTCGCTGCTTATTCCCTGCCCGCCAAAGGCGAGCCGAAACGCCGTTTTTAAATTTTTGAAAGTCTTCCCCTTTAGTCTCACCGTCAGATAAATGCCGGTGCCCAGAAGCATGCAAAGCAGCCAGGGGCCCCAGACAA
>CAYPSH010000111.1:0-2308 GCA_964413445.1 uncultured Acetatifactor sp. | reverse complement strand
ATAAATATATCGTCATCCATGCCGGGTTATGCCGCTTATTGTATAAACTCCGGGATCAGCTCGCAGACCGCCGGGAATCCGATCATAACCTCCGGATAAAAGCAGCCGTATTCCTTGAAATAATAGCCCTCACTCTCAATCTGCATTCTGAAATTTTCACTGAATTCTCCGTAGGGAAACGTGACATCAATCTGTTTTTCTCCGTCGCAGATAACAAATCCGATCTGATCTCTCAGTGCTTCCCACTGTTTTTGCGTCTCATCGGACAAACGATTGCTGTCTGTGCGGATTTCCGTTCCTCCGGTGGTGTCATAAAAAATGGTCTTGCTTTCCAGTCCATAGACTGCCGCCGCATAGGAGGAAACATCCTCCAGCTCCTTTAAGCCTCCCATGTAGTAAAACAGGAGCATGCCGAATTCCTTTCTGTCCTGGATATCCCCCAGGCTGGAACCGCCAAAAAGCTCATTGTAATCCCACAACCAGGTCGTCTCCTCTGTCCCGGAGGGATTTTCCAATTCGCCGTAACTTACCCTAAGGCCGTAGACTGCCCCGTCATCGGCATCCATCAGAAGCTTTAAGACAGCACCGTTTGGCGCGGAAAGTTCCAGGTACCACAGGATAAAATCCACACCATTGGCGTAGTCATCGCTGTAGATCACATACTGCTTCCAGGCCGTGACCTCAAAATGCGAACGGAAAAAATAGGGAATGACAGAGGTATCCGTCCAGAATGTAACGCTTTCCTGATATAAACCCTCATCGGAAAGCAGGAAGGTATAAAGTTCCTGATCCGGTTCCATGTCCTGCCCGGCCACATACAGCCGGACTTCCTGGCTTTCCTCTCTGGCAAAGCGGGCCAGCCGGTTGTACAGGGAGGTCTCATAGGCGGTGCCAAGCAGGGTGACATCCTGCACCTGCATACTCTCAAAGCGATACCCCGAGGTATCAACGCCGTCGCGCACTTCAAACACAAGCTGGGGTACAAAGAAAGCGACGGCAAGCAATCCGGCGATGGCACCTGCACCTGCCGCATATTTTATTTTGTTTTTTCGACTTTCGGGGTTCCGGTTTTCCCTCTTTCCTCTCATTCCGCTGTGTTTCCTCTGCGCTTTTCCTTTGTTCCTATCGCTTCTGCCCTTATCCTCTGTGCCGGGGCAGCCGGAGCGTCCTCTGCCTCATGGCTTCCCGGAAAAGTCACCTTCACAACGGTTCCTTCGCCCGGCTTGCTGTCAATCTGCAATCTGCCGCCGTGCAGATTGATGATCCTCCGGCACAAAGCCATGCCGATCCCCGCTCCGCCTTCCCTGCGGGAACGGGATTTATCCACCATGTAAAACGCTTCCGTGATGCGGCTGATCTCCTCCTCCGGAATGCCTCTGCCATTGTCTACGACTTTCACCTCATAGCCGCCTTCCGGCAGTCCGTATCCCTTCATCAGGATAAATCCCCTGTCCCCCTTGTCCATGGCTTTCACTGCATTGTCCAGAAGATTATAAAACAGAGACAACAGCAGATCTTCGTCCCCGTAGATCGTTCCCCTGTCCAGCTCCACCTTGCCGTGGATCCCCTTTTGCTCCCATATGGGCCGCATGGTGACCCGCATCTTCTCTTCCAGCCGCCTTGCGGGAACAGGCTTAGCCTCCAGGGGAGCCTTGTCCATGCTGACCAGCTCCAAAAGCTTATGGGAGAGACTCTCCAGGCGCTTTCCCTGACTGTAGATGTAAAACACAGCCTCCGCCTGCTCTTCCTCTGTCATCTTTACAGAATTCATCATATCCGCATACCCGATAATGGAGGTGAGAGGCGTCTTGAGTTCATGGGCAAAAGCGGCGGTGAAGTCTTCCTTCTGTTTTGCCTCCAATGCCTTCTGCCTTGCCTGCTCCACCAGCTCATCCGCCATACGGTTAAAGCTTCTGGCCAGTTCTCCCACTTCATCCGGGCTTTGGTTTCCGGAGCGGAGACTGCTGTTCCCTCCGGCAATCCCTCTGGCAACTCTGTCCAGATCCCGGATAGGCCTTGTCATATATCTGGAAAGGACATAAATACAGACACCGCCTAAGACCAGAAGGATCAAAAGTGCGGCCCGATACCGGTTCATCAGTTCCCGCCTGCTCTCATAGATCGGCGTCAGTTCTCTGCAGATTCCCAGATACAGGGGTTCCCCTGCGGCAAAAGTCACGATTGCCGTCAGCATATAATAGCTTTCCCCCAGCCTGCGGATGCAGTAGCCGTAGTTTTCCCCGCTCTCTTCGTTGGTTTCTCTTAGCCTCTGCACCAGCCGGTCGGTCTCGTCCGCAAGGGACATGCG
>CAYPSH010000110.1:4091-5559 GCA_964413445.1 uncultured Acetatifactor sp. | reverse complement strand
AAGCTGCTATTCTTTGACTCGCTTTTGAAGTAGTACTCATGCTTTCAGTCCTCCATTTATAATAAATTAGTGCAAACAATATTATTGGAAGGCGCAAAAGCCCCCAATTGTCCTCACAAGTATAACACAAAAAAAGCAACTCGCAAAGAACGAATTGCATTTTTTCCGTGTTTTTTATTTATTTTTGTCACTGTACACTGACACATCTTTTTATTTTATCAGAAATCGGGCCAAAACTTTCTGAAGGCACCAGCTGTAATCCTTCTTTCCCACAGCCCCGGCCGTGACGATCCTCTCCCTCCGGTACACCACTCCGTCTACACTGTACTCTACGCTCCCCACTTCCGTTCCGCTCTCCACCGGAGCCTCAAGGCTCTCCAGGACAGAGTACTCCACGCAGACCTTCTCCTCCTCCCGCAAAAGAAGCCCCTCCTTTTGCAGCGCCTCCCCCTGTGCAGAGTCGGCGTTCTGCGCGGAGGCTTCCAGCTCCACGGGCACACAGGAAACCTCTCCGAGCCATTTCGTCTGTCCGTTTTCCACCGGCAAAGGGGTTAAAAGGCTCTCGTCAAATGCCGTGTCCTGTTCGGCGAAGCTCCTGTAAAAGTAATTGTCGATACCGTACTGCATCAGTTCCTCCGTATCGCTCCACTTCCACGTCTTATTGTTCGGCCAGCCGCAGGCCAGAAGCGCCACCACAAAGGTTCTTCCCTCCCGCTCCAGCGCCCCCACATAGCAGTATCCGGCCTTGCCCGTAAACCCCGTCTTCCCGCTTAAGGCTCCCTCCATCATATTCAGGAAGGCATTGTGATTGCTCAGGGAAAAGCTTCTGCCGTTGGCATAAAAGCTGTAGCTTTCCGTCTGCGTGATTTTTAAAAACAGATCCTTTTCGGGGGATTCTTTGATACAATAGGCCAGAATGCGCGCAAGCTCCGCCGCAGTCGTGCTGTGCTCTTTTGTCACCACAGTGCCGTCCGACAGGGTGAATTCCTCCGTGGCATCCAGTCCGTTTGGCGTGATGAACCAGGTATTTTCACAGCCCAGCTCAGCCGCTTTTTCATTCATCTTCCTGGCGAAAGCCCCCACCGCCTCGCCGCTCTCCCCCGCAGTAAATTCTTCTGTCGGCTTGTTCTTCAGTTCCTCCGACAGATATTGCTTTCCGGCGTACTCTGCCAGAGCGGCCGCAGCGTCATTATGGGATTCCAGCATCATGGAATACAACAGGTCGCGGACTGTGTACTCTTCCCCCTGTCTGACATACAGCTTTACCTTCGGCATTCCGGCGGCATAGGAGGAGACCGTAAGCACATCATCCAAAGGGACTGTCTCCAGGATCAGGATGCAGGTCATGATTTTGGTCGTGCTCGCCATAGCCAGCACCTGATCCTGGTTTTTTCCGTAAAGGATCCGTCCCGAATCCGCATCCATCAGCACTGCCGCCGTGGAATAGAGGTCAAGTTCTTCCGTCTCC
>CAYPSH010000110.1:0-3991 GCA_964413445.1 uncultured Acetatifactor sp. | reverse complement strand
ATCCGCATCCATCAGCACTGCCGCCGTGGAATAGAGGTCAAGTTCTTCCGTCTCCTCCCCGCTCTCCGGAACAGCCTGCGCGGTTTCGGATCCCCGCGCCATGCAGGAGACAGGAGACAGGAAAGCGAGAGACAAGAGGGCTGCTGCGGACAAAACGGCACAGAAAAAGCCCCATATTATTTTTTCCGACTTTCGAAGCATTTTCCACCTGAAAAAACGGGAGTTAAAATAATATATGAGGCTGTTTTTGTTTTATGTATCCCTGCGTTTTTAGGGAAACGCCGGGGAAAGCGTGTCACACATCCAGCTGAAGCTGTACCTCCGCCTCCGCCTGCTGCTTAAATTCTTCCACCTGGACCGGATTGAGCTCCGGCAGCTCCTCCAGGCTTTTCACCCCAAAGCACCTTAAAAACTGCTCTGTGGTCCCGAACAGGAGGGGGCGTCCGGGTGCATCCAGCCTGCCGAGCTCCGTGATCAGATCATACTCCAAAAGTTTATTGATGGCATGGTCACAGCTCACGCCTCTGACACGCTCTATCTCCACCCTTGTCACCGGTTGTTTGTAGGCAACGATGGATAAGGTTTCAAGCAGTGTGTCTGTCAGTGTCATCTTTCTGGGTGCCTTGGCAATCCTGATCAGATATTCATACATCTCAGACTTGGTGCAAAGCTGGACGGCATTGTCAAACTGCATCAGGGCGATGCCCCTGTCCTCTTTTTCATAGTCCTCCGCCAGCTCTTTCAGGACGGCCTTTGTGGTTTTTACATCCGATTCTGTCACTTCTGCAAGCCTGCTGATCTCCACAGACTCGCCCATGGTAAAAAGTACGGCCTCAATGATCGCCTTTTGCTTCTTTCGCTCCATTTTCATTCTCCCGGTCTACAGCTCAAAATCCAAACGCTTCGCGCCTGATCTCATTTTGAGGTTATCATAATGTCGTCAAAAATTTCTTCCTGGCTGATCGTGATCTTTCCGGTCTTCATCAGTTCCAGGATGACCAGGAAGGTCACGATGACCTCCATCTTGCTGGCCTGTTTTTCCAGCAGTCTGCGGAAGCTGAAGGTTTTGTGCTCTCTGGCATAGGCCTCCACATACAGCATACGGGCATCCATGTCGATCTCTTCCTTTTCGATGTTGCCGTACTTGCTCCGGATAGGGTCGATCTTGTCCTCCTGCCTGCGCACAATGGACTTAAAGATCTCATGCAGCCTGTTTAAAGTCATGTCCCCTATCAGTTCCTCATAGTTCACCGGCTGTCTGTATTCCGCCACCTCCTCGGGAAGCTTAGGCTCGCGGTACAGATTTCTTGCGGCATCCACCTGCCTGTCCCTGAGTTCATAAGACATATACTTGTACATCTTATGCTCCAGCAGCTTCTGTACAAGCTCCGCTCTGGGGTCTTCCTCCTCGCCCTCCTCATTGACTTCCCTCGGGAGCAGCATCCGGCATTTGATGTCGAGCAGAGTTGCCGCCATCAGTAGGAACTCGCTCATCACATTCATGTCCTCGGATTCCATCTGCCTGATGTAATCCAGATACTGTTCCGTGATCTCCACAATGGGGATATCGTATATATCCACCTTATTTTTATCGATCAGATGAAGCAGAAGGTCCAGCGGGCCCTCAAACACTTCAAGTTTCACCGGTATTGCCATAATTTCCTCACATAATATCTTCCAGTATTCGGTCCATCCGGTGCACGGTCTTCCTCCCCGGGCGACAGCGCACGAAATTATTTTACCGTCTTTGTCCCCTCATTTCAAGGAAGAACATACATTCTCCCACATCACTGCCGTTTTGTCTGTCCGGGCGCATTTTCAAAATCCACCACCCAGAGTTCCGCGGGATTAAAAAGCCTGACCGGGATGGTATGCGTGCCCAGCCCCCTGCTCACGATCATCGTCGAGCCGTCTTTCTCAAAAATCCCCCCGTCATATTCCGGGAACAGTCTCAGTCTCGGGGAAATGACCCCCTTCCCCCAGAAAGGGACTCTCGCCACTCCTCCATGGACATGGCCGGAGAGCACCAGCTCCGCCCCCCATCCCGCATACTGAGGGAAATAATCCGGATTATGGGCCAGAAGGACCGTATAATAGTTCTCCGGTTTCTTCCCCAGAGTCCGCTCCAGATAGTCAGGCTGCATGTCCTGCAGTCTGAAACGCTTATAATATTCTCTCTCGATCTCCGCACCGTAGACGGCGATCCCGGACTCCTCGAAAAGGACATGGGAATTCACCAGCGGTTCGATCCCCATCTCATGCAGGGCTTGTCCGTAACGCTCTGCCATGTCTTTATATTTTTCCGGATACAGCTTTAACCGGTGCTCATGGTTCCCGTTTCCGTAGCAGACAGGATAGCGCTCCGCCAGAGCCTTCATAAACGCTATCGCGGGCTCCATCGTTTTTCCGGGGCTCGCGGTTAAGATATCCCCGGCGATCAGTATAAGATCAGGCTTCTGCCTGTCGATCTCCTCCAGAAGCCTCTCATTGTTTTTGCCATAACGTTTGTTATGTAAGTCGGCAATGACGACAGCCCTGACCTTTCTTTTGATCTTCGGGTCAGACACAGTATGCTCTTTTACCACAAAGCGGTTGCTGTCATATAGCATCACCCAGATGAGGCTGATGCAGAGACATGCAAAAACCGCGATTAAAATATCTGCCATAGCTGTCCTCCTTGTCTTCCAAGTATACCCCTATATCAGAAAGAGTGTAAAGACCTTCTTCAGATAGTCTGCGTAGGTTGCCTTTTCCACGCTCTCCGCGAAGATGACCGGCACCTTTCCGATCTCTGTTCCGTTTAAAAAATAACGCATGTATCCTGCCGTATCGCCCTGCTGCACCGGTGCAGAAACGCTTTCTGGCAGTTCCGGTTTCTTTTCCACGGCGCTCAGATCGTTCCCCTCTGTATCAAGATACCGGAATTCTTCCCCGTACACAACGGCTGCCTCTTCGCTGACACCGCCCTCTATCTTCAAAGGGGAGAGCTCTTCCGGGTTTTCATCCGCATATAGCCTGCAGACTCCGAAGCCATAGGTGAGAAGGGTCTGGGCATCCCCGAAACGGGTCTTGTAATCCTCTGCCCCCATGACAACGGCGATCAGGTCTATCCCGTCCTTGCTGGCTGTAGCGGAGATACAGTATTTTGCCTTGCTGGTAGAGCCTGTTTTCAGCCCTGTGGCGTACTGGTACTGCTTCAGCAGCTTGTTGGTGCTGTTTAAGGTAAAGACGGAACTTCCCTGTCTCGTCTCATGCGTGATGTTCTCCATCCATATCCCGGTGTACTCAAATATTTTCGGATATCTGACTGTCAGTTCTCTTGACATGATTGCCACATCCCTGGCCGTGGAATAATGGTTATCGGAGTCCGTCAGCCCGCAGCAGTCCTCAAAGTGCGTATTTGTCATGCCAAGCTGCGCAGCCTTTTCGTTCATCTGCTCCACAAAAGCCTGCTCGCTCCCCGCGATATGCTCCGCCACCGCCACGCTGGCGTCATTTCCGGAGGCAACGGCAATACACTTGATCATGGTGTCCAGGCTCTGAACCTCTCCCTCCGCCAGATAAACCTGGGAGCCGCCCATGGAACTGGCGTGCTCGCTGACGATCACATCGTCATCGAGGCTCACCTTTCCCGCCTCCAGCGCCTCAAAGGTCAGAAGCAGCGTCATGATCTTTGTGATGCTGGCAGGGCTTCTGCGCTCGTCGGCGCCGGACTCGTAGATCACCTGACCCGTGGAGCTCTCGATCAGGATCACAGAGGGCGATGAGACAGTCACGCTGCCCGCTGCCTGCAGCGGCAGGGCCGTCACAAACCACAACACCAGCACAAGCAAAATTGCTGTCAGATTTTTTTTGCCAAACCTTGCCGTCATAACGCTGCACCCCGTCTTTCCGACATAAACCACACATGTTTTGTCTCTATCTCAAAATATGAGAGTGCGGGGTCTGTTAGAACCTCCCGGGGAAAAACGTGCGCCGTCGGGCGCACCAC
>CAYPSH010000109.1:0-5588 GCA_964413445.1 uncultured Acetatifactor sp. | reverse complement strand
CCGCATGAGCGTTCGGAGCGGAAAGGGCATTCACACATTATAGGATATGAAGACGGAAATAATTAAGATCAACCCGGAGGGGCAGGCATTTACTCCTGAGGAGGAGGCGGCTCTGCGCCGGGCGGGCGAAGTGATAAAAAACGGAGGGCTGGTAGCTTTCCCCACAGAGACTGTATACGGGCTGGGAGGAGATGCCTTAAACAGGGAGTCCTCCCGGAAGATATATGCGGCAAAGGGAAGGCCGTCTGACAACCCGCTGATCGTACATATCTGCAGGTTTGAGGATATCTTTCGGATCGTATCCCGGGTGCCTGCTGAGGCTAAGAAGGCGGCGGAAGCCTTCTGGCCGGGACCTTTGACCATGATACTTCCAAAGGCTGACTGCGTCCCCTGTGAGACAACCGGCGGTCTGGACACGGTGGCGGTCAGGTTTCCCTCCGACAGGATCGCACAGAAATTTATAGAATACAGCGGCGGCTATGTGGCAGGACCCAGCGCCAACACCTCGGGCAAGCCCAGCCCCACCTCGGCAAAGTATGTGGCGGAGGATATGGACGGGCGGATTGAGATGATCATCGACGGCGGAGAGGGAGAGATCGGTCTGGAGTCCACGATCGTGGATATGACGGTGTCGCCGCCTCAGATCCTGCGTCCGGGGTTCATCACGGAGCAGATGCTCAGGAGTGTGCTTGGAAATGTGGATGCGGATGTCACCATGATGAGCGCGGATACCGGACAGGCTCCAAAGGCGCCGGGTATGAAATACCGGCATTATGCACCGAAGGGGGAACTGGTCATCGTAGAGGGGGAGCCGCAGGCAGTAGTCTCCTATATCAACACGCACACTGCGGCGGACAGGGCGGCAGGAGAAAAGACAGGAATCATTGCCACCAGAGAACAGCTTGACCTTTATAGGGCAGATGCGGTAAAGTGTATAGGCAGCCGTCTGGAGGAGGAGAGTATCGCCAGAAACCTCTACGCGATCCTGCGGGAGTTTGACGATGAGAAGGTGACAAAGATCTACTCGGAAAGCTTTCAGGCGGACGGACTGGGCCAGGCGATCATGAACCGCCTGCTGAAGGCCGCCGGACATCATGTCGTGCGGGTCTGAAGCCGGGGAAACGCTGATGAAAGCGTTTCCTGCGCCAAATTTGCGCTGCGAAGCAGCATATTCCGCTGCAAATTCGTGCGCATCGTCAGTGCGTATACAATTATATGGAAAAAAGGAGAACAGTTATGAAGGTTGCGGTCGGAAGTGACCACGGCGGATATGATCTGAAACAGAAGGTGATCCGCCATCTGGAGGAAAAAGGGATTTCGTGCGAGGATATGGGATGCCACGGCAAGGAGAGCTGTGATTACCCTGTGTTCGGACATGCAGTTGCAAAGGCGGTGGCCGGAGGCAGTGTCGATAAGGGCATCGTGATATGTACGACCGGCATCGGCATCAGCATTTCCGCAAACAAGGTGGCAGGCGTGCGATGCGCCCTCTGCGCGGACACGCTCTCCGCAAAGATGACAAGACTCCACAACGATGCCAATGTTCTGGCAATGGGCGCCGGGATCCTCGGGGACAACCTGGCGATGGAGATCGTGGACACCTTTCTTGAAACGGAGTTTTCCGGTGAGGAACGCCATCAGAGAAGAATTGATCTGATAGAAAAATTATAAAAGAGATAAGACAGAGGAGGAGTACAAAAATGGCAAAAGTTGTAATTATGGATCATCCGCTGATCCAGCACAAGATCGGTTTCATTCGCAGACAGGAGACCGGAACAAAGGATTTCAGACAGACGATCAGTGAGATCGCCATGCTGATCTGCTACGAGGCAACCAGAGATCTGAAACTGGATGACGTGGAGATCACCACACCTATCTGCAAGACTACAGTGAAGGCGCTCAAGGGAAAGAAGATGGCCATTGTGCCGATCCTTCGGGCAGGTCTCGGCATGGTGGACGGGATGCTGGATCTGATCCCGGCCGCAAAGGTGGGACATATCGGACTTTACAGAGACCCGGAGACCCTCAAGCCTGTTGAATATTACTGCAAGCTTCCGGCGGACTGCGCGGAGCGCGAGGTTTTTGTGGTGGATCCCATGCTCGCCACCGGCGGTTCTTCTGTGGCAGCGATCCAGATGCTGAAGGAGAAGGGCTGTAAGAACATCCACTTTATGTGCATTATCGCGGCACCGGAGGGAATTGAGGCTATGTCGAAGGCTCATCCGGATGTGGACGTGTATGTGGGCGCACTGGATGAGAAGCTGAATGACCACGGCTATATCGTTCCCGGACTGGGCGATGCCGGTGACAGGATTTTCGGCACAAAATAAAGGGAGAAGCAAAAGAGATGGGGAAGCGCGAGGATTACATCAGCTGGGACGAATATTTTATGGGGGTGGCACACCTGTCGGGCATGCGCTCCAAGGACCCCAGCACACAGGTGGGAGCCTGCATTGTGAGCCCTGACAACAAGATTTTGTCCATGGGCTACAACGGTTTCCCGCTGGGGTGTGCGGACGAGGATTTTCCCTGGGAACGTGATGGGGAGTTCCTTGAGACCAAGTATCCCTATGTCACGCACGGGGAGCTGAACGCAATATTGAATTACCGGGGAGGTTCTCTGGAGGGGACAAAGCTTTATGTGTCCCTGTTCCCCTGCAATGAGTGTGCAAAGGCCATCATCCAGGCGGGCATCAAGACTGTGGTCTATGACTGCGACAAGTATCTGGGGACAGACTCCAACAAGGCATCAAAGCGCATGTTTGATGCGGCGGGAGTGGTTTACATCCCCTATTCCAGGACCGGGAAACAGATCCATATCCAGCTGTGACCGCTCATGTTTTTGAGAGCGGCAAAATGAAAGGAAGGGTTACCGCGTTTGAGATACAGGAGTTTTATAAAGACAGCTTGTGTATTGACGATAACACTTCTCGCGGGCGGACTGACGTCTGCGGGGAACGGATATTCAGTGGCGGAACCGATGAAGGTTTCTGCCACTTCCTCCACTCAGAAGCAGATTGATGAGGCAGAGCAGAACAAAAAAAATCTGGAGGAGCAGCAGAACAAGAATAAGAATGAACTGAACGGGCTCAAAGATACCCAGAGCAGCCTGCAGTCGGAGCTGAACAATCTGAATACCCAGATGACCCAGGTGGTTGCAAACCTGGATGATCTGGAGGAACAGATCAAGGACAAGGAGACCGAGATCGCCGAAACCCAGGAGGCACTGGAGGAGGCAAAGGCTACGGAGGAGTGGCAGTATCAGTGTATGGTCATCCGGGTGCGCGAGATGTATGAGCGCCGGGAAGACAGCTATGTGAATGCCCTTCTGAAGGAGGGAACTCTTTCGGACATCCTGAACACGGCGGACTACATCGAGAAGGTGGCGGCCTTTGAACGGAAAATGATGGATCAGTATACCGAAAACCGGGAACTGATAGAGGCGCAGGAAGCGAAGCTCCAGACAGAAAAAATCGAACTGGACAATTTAAAGGTGCAGGCGGAGGCTGAGAAAAACAAGGTTTCCGGGCTGATCAGCCAGACGTCAAACTCCATTGCCAAGTACGGGAACGAGATTGCCGAAGCGGAGCAAAAAGCGCTGGAGTACGAGGCGGAGATCAAGAAACAGGAAGAAAATCTGGAGTATCTGAAAAAGAAGCTGGCGGAGGAGATCGCCATGTCCCAGGCGGCGGCAAATGCAGCCTGGAGGGACATTTCCGAGGTGACCTTTGCGGACGGGGACAGATATCTTCTGGCGAACCTGATCTACTGCGAGGCCGGAGGAGAACCCTATGCCGGGCAGCTTGCGGTGGCCAGCGTGGTCATCAACAGGGTGCTGAGCTCCAAGTATCCGGACTCTGTCGTGGGCGTCATCTATCAGAGCAAGCAGTTTTCCCCTGTGGCCAGCGGCAGACTGGATCTGGCGCTGGGCTCCGGCATGGCGACGGCAAGCTGTTATAAGGCCGCGGACGAAGCCATGTCCGGTGTCAGCAATGTGGGCAACTGTGTCTATTTCAGAACACCGGTGGAGGGACTGACGGGGATAAGCATCGGCGGCCACGTGTTCTATTAGGGAAACGCTGGTGAAAGCCTACAATCCCAGACTCTCCAGAGGAGCCGTCAGTCTGTCAAATTTATCACGGTAGATCAGAGAGAGCAGATGATCGAGACTGCGCAGGCAGCCGGTCATCTGTTTTTTTGTGATCAGATCATGCTCAAATGCGTCGGCCAGCTCGTCCAGATCGATCACGTGGACCGTGCCGTCCGGGTAAAGGATCACATCGGCGAGCAGGTCAGTGACGGTCAGAGCGTGTTCCTCTTCGTCGCAGGAAAACTCCACAATATCGCAGTACCATCTGAGCAGAGAGCCGTCCGGCCTGTATACCTTGCTGACCTTCAGCCCGTCATCCAGAAAATAGCAGGATGCGCCGTGGGAGAAATCCGGCTTTGGATTCAGCGTTTTCCACTTTGTGATAAGTACATTCTCATCCTGTTTTACAATGATGTCATCCTTCAGGAGAATACATTCGTCGGGAATGTAGCGCCTGCGGTAAAGCTTGTTGATCTTCATATGTATGTCCTCCATGCCTGCAGAGGACTGCAGGTCTGTCTCTGGTCAGGTTATCGGCTGTCAGGACAGTTTTGAAAAGGAAACAAAGTCTCTGGGCGGAATTTCGTGCTCACAGAGTGTCTTCTCCATCCACACCATATCGTGCCAGGCGCCCAGCTTGTAGCCGGAGGCGGTGAAGTGGGCGACGATGTGATAGCCGAAGGCCTCGTGGAAACTGATGCTGGCGGGATTGGGGTAGGTGATGCAGGCGCACATATTGCAGATATTCTGTCTGCGGAGCAGTTCCTCAAGCCGTCTGTACAGGGCGGACCCGATTCCCCTTCTCCCCAGACCTTCCCTCACGTAAATCGAGGTCTCGACAGACCAGTCGTAGGCCGCCCTGCCCTTGAAGGCGGACGCGTAGGCATAGCCTGAGATCACGCCGTCTTCCTCCGCTGCAAGGTAGGGATATTTTTCAAGCGTGCGCGCGATCCTGCCCGCGAATTCCTCCGGGGAGGGCGCCTCTGTCTCAAAGGTGATCGGTGTATGCTCCACATAGGGGGCGTAGATGGCTGCTAAGGCAGCCGCATCATCCGGGGCTGCAATTCTGATGTTCATATGATGATTCCCCTTTCGTTTGTAAAAAGTCTACAGCGATGCGGGGATGAAGTCAATGCGAGTTTATGCTTTTTTCATTTTTTTAAAGGCCGACTGTGAGTTGAACACTGGACATTTATTAAAATAATAGGTATAATCGTTTGTATGAGAAAACGAAAAGACGATAGAAAAAAAACATTTCAGACATTTGCCCTGATCAGCCAGCTTGGACTCGTTATGATCGTGTCCATCGGGCTGATGACTGCGCTTGGGATCTGGCTTGACAATAAGTTTGGCACCAAATTCCTCACCGTGCTCTTTTTCTTCCTCGGCGCGGCGGCGGGTGTGCAGGGCGCCTATCGCATGATAAAGCAGATTTATGGAGACGAGGACGATGATAAGACTTCTAAAAAAGATGGATAGGACCCTGTTGGAAATGCAT
>CAYPSH010000108.1:2989-5603 GCA_964413445.1 uncultured Acetatifactor sp. | reverse complement strand
TCCGCAGGGTATATGCGTATCCGCTCCAGCGCCGCCCCCGGCTCCAGCGCACCCACCGTCAGCTCCTGCAGACCTGCTTCAAAGGTCATCTGCACCCCGGCGATGCGGATCTGGTCCAGCACTCCCTGGCACCAGCGCGGGTCTGTGTAGTCTCCCGCGGAGAAATCCTCCGGCACAAGGACCGCCTCCTGCCCATCACCGGCTTTGCTCCTTAAAGAGAAGCGGATGGTGCCGTGTATCTTCGCCGGATTTGCAGGGGATGCCAGAAGCTCCACCCGGTATGTCCCGGCCTTTGGAATGAGGAAACGGTAGGTGAGCCCGGGCGCATCCTCTGCGCCGGAGAAATCCGCCTGCAGGGGGAATACCCTGACGGCGTTCTGATATTTTCCGTACCCTTTCAGCACGCGGAAGCCGCCCCCGACTGCATCCTTCCTCGAGGCAAAGCCATCGGCTGCGATGGTAAGCACCCCTTTCACAGGCAGCCACGTGCGCTCCGGCAGGTCCTTTTCCTCTTCCCGGCGCCCTGCACTTACCTCCACTGCGACCTTCGTCTCCCCGTCTGTCACCAGAAGCCGTGTGCGCTGCTCCTTCCTGGGAAGCTTCTCCCTGTCGCAGGTCAGGGCGACTCTCACAAGGTCGCCCAACTCTCCCTCCCGGGGCGTTACCGTAAGCCACTCCGGGAAGGTGCCTTTCTCCGGCTCTATCCGCCAGGAAAGAACGCCCTCGCCGTCGTTTGCCACCTCCAGATACACCGGTCCTGCCCCTTCATCCCAAAAGTCATCCACCCGGATCACCTCAGGGCCTCCGTAGCTTTTGACGCATACCCTCTCCTCGTCGGCACGGGAGACGCTCAGCCTGGGCTTTCCCACAGGGTGGACCCTCGAGACGACAGGATACCTGCTGCCGTCCTCGTTCCACCTGGTAAAGCCGATGTGGGGGGCAAGCTCCATCCCGCTCCATTTTCCGCCCTTAAAGGCTGCAAACTCTTCCGCCAGGCCAGCATCCCTCTCCATGCACTCCTCTGCCAGCTCTCCGAAGCGGTTTGCCGCTTTTCGTCCCTGCCCCGCCAGGCGGCGGCACTTTGCCGCATAAAGGTGCATCTTCATCAGATTTGCATACGCCTGCACCTGGAAATGCACCATGCTGATGTAGCCGTCCTTCTCAGGCTCAGGCAGGCATTCCAGCACCTCCATGGACTCCTCTTCCAGCCTGCATACTCTTTCCAGCATCCTGTCCGCCTCGAGATAATGACAGGGATGGAAAACAGTCTCGTTCATTGCCTCCGGCCGTCTCAAATACGCCAGGTCCACAAAGTCCGTGAAGACCTTTGCCGCCTTTTTCTGCACCTCCTCCTTTGCCTCGGGGAAGCACTGCCCGGCCCACTTTTTCATATACTCCCTGCAGCTCTCCGGATTCCCGGTGCCCCATTTTTCAAAGTCATAGGCAAGTTCCATGAAAAAGCAGAGGGCAGTCTCGTGGAACTTTACGTCGCCCACGTTCACTATCCACATATCCCTGACCCCGTATTCATAGGCTGTACACATCTGCTCCCAGGTCTTAGAAAGGGGCGTTGACTCTATCCACTCATAGGATATGGGGGCCCCGTGGTAGTCCAGGTGATAATACATGCCGAAGCCGCCCTTTCGGTCTCGCATCTCTTCCGTGGGAAGGGTCCTCATGTTGCCGAAGTTATCCTCGCACAGCATACAGATCACCCCGTCCAGTTCCTCCCAGTCCTTCAGGCCGGGCGTATGTTCATCCCCGTAAAAGTACGCCTCCACCTCCTTGTACAGAGCCAGCATGCGCGGCACCTTATCCAGGTCCTCATTCACATATTTCCGAATGAGCTCATTCTGTTTTCGGATAATATCCTTCAAAAGCCGCACATTTTCTTCCACGCAGGAGGAATCCCCCAGCATGGCGGAATCGCGCTCCCCGCGCATGCCGATGGTGATGACATTCTCGTATTTCCCGCTTCTTTTCAAGGCATCCCCCCAGTAGCGCAGAAGCCCTTCCTCATTGGCATAAAAATCCCACGCATTCCCGTAGGGGCTTGTCTTTCCCCTGACCTGATCCCACTCCTCGCTTGCCCGAAGACAGGGCTCGTGGTGGGAGGTTCCCATGATCACACCGTAGATGTCCGCCAGCTCCTCGTTTGCGCTGCCGGGCCCGTCCACAGGAAAGGCGGCTGACCACATGGCAGGCCACAGATAATTGCCCTTCATGCGCAGCAAAAACTCAAAGACCTCCCTGTAGGCATCCGCATTGAAGCCGCCGAAGTGCCTGTTCACCCAGGTGCCGAAGGCCGGCCACTCGTCGTTGATAAAAAAGCCGCGGTACCGGACGGAGGGTTCCTTCGAGGTGACCTCGATGTCCGGAAGGATTTCCGCCTCCGGCCTCTTTGCAGGGGTCACATCTCCCCAGTACACAAGGGGCGTCACCCCCAGATACTCCGAGAGGGCAAACAGCCCGTAGATGGTGCCCCTCTTGTCACTGCCGCAGATGACGAGGGTCTCTCCCTCCCCTTCGGCGGACGGCTTAAGCAGCCGGATCAGGAAGCACTCTCTCTTCCCGCGGATCTCTTCTGCGGGAAGGAGGCCCTTTCCCTCCAGCC
>CAYPSH010000108.1:0-2889 GCA_964413445.1 uncultured Acetatifactor sp. | reverse complement strand
CTCTATTCCACATAGCCGAAGCCCAGTATGGTAAACTGCCTGTCCTCGTCCCCGGGCTTCATGGCGATCTCCACATGCCTTGCCCTGCTCTCGTCCGTCTGAAAGCAGATCAGGGCATTGCAGTGTTCCCAGCCGACCTCGTGGGGATCGATGGTCCTCATGAGCTCCCCGTCCACAAAGATCTGCGCACAGCCGGCCATCGGGGACCCGGAATCCTTCTCCACGATCACAAGGCTCCTGCAGGTAATGTCCATGACAAAAGGCCTGTCCCCGGCAGTGTGGTACCAGTTTTCGGGAAATTCCGGCGTCCGCACATTGCTTCTGTCCCGCTCCACCATCTGCAGGTTATCGTCCTTCCCGGAGAAATCCCCGCAGTCGATCCGGATTCCTTCGCCCACACAGCCTCTGTCCAGATATTTCAGGTCTACAAACGCATCTCCGTAGGGCGCTTTGATCGCCGCAATGTCCTCCTCCGCCCCGTCAGGCTCCGCCGCATCCACCGTCTCAAACAGATGTACAAGGCAGTCCGCCATCACCTTATGGCCTGTGGTGTTCGGATGGTAGACATCGTAAAAGAACTGGTTCTTGCTCAGCACCCTGCCCTGGCCGGGCTTTTTGTAAAACTGCTCCACCACACAGTCCTTAATGCTGACCATGGGAAGGTGATATGCTTCCCCTACCTTTTTCAGGCGCTCCTGCAGATTCCAGTCGTCTGTGAACACAGAGAACAGGAGCACCACCGCAGGCGCGTTTTCTTCCAACAGGATCCTCCTGACCAGACAGTCGTAGCTTACGCCCCTGGTCTCATCTCCCTCGTCGTTGACCGCAAACTCCACCACGCACAGATCCGGCTTCCCCTGCCCGCCTCTTAAGACCTCCTTCTCATAGCGCACCATGCCAAGCTCCGAGGAAGTTCCCCCAACCCCTGCCTTTACATAGGAGACATTCTCCTCCGTCCCCCTTCCGGTCAGGGCACAAAAGCCCTCGAAGGCCTTATAGGGATAGCAGTTTTTGTGGATGGGGATGGCCCAGGCTCCCTGGGTGATGGAGCCGCCGATAAAGGCCACCGTCACATCCTCTCCCCTTCTCGCCTTTTCCAGCACCTTTTTCAGACGACGGTTGTTTCCCGTCTGCATCAGGGATTTCTCAAGCATCTGCCGGTACAGGGGGCTGTCAAAGTCCACCGGCTCCTCCTCTTTCGGGTCCGGCACATCATAGCCCTCCTTCAGATAAAGGCGCACAGAAGCCACTGCCAGTCTGCCCGCCTCTGCAAACCGAAAGGCGATCTGTCCGGGCACCGCATCCGCCTCCTGCCAGGAAATATCCGACAGCTTCACGATGGCTTCCATCCCGTCCATCCGCACGGGCATCCGGCAAACAGTGCCCTCGATCCCCTCCAGACGGCCGTACATCCGAAAGATAAACTCTGCACGCTCCGTCGGCGCATCGCTCTCCACGGACACGCCGATGGCGGACACCAGCGTCCGAAATCCTTCCGCATCCCTTAAGAGGGCAAGGATTTTTTCATCCTGGATCCCTCCCGCGATTTTCGCAAAGCTCACCAGCCGCTCATTGTTCAGATAGATGGTATGTATCCCGCTTCCGTCCGGCTGGGGAGAGCCTTCCACCTGTTTGTTCCTCATGATGTAAAAACTTTTTCCCCTCGCCTCCGGGTCTTTCGGCGCTTTCGGACCTGCCATAGTAAGACCTGCCTTTCCTGCTTCTTTTTGTATAGTGTAGCTTTTTTTTCAAAAGGTTTCTTCCTAAAATTTGTGGTTCTCTGTTCATTTGTTGCTATTTCTTACTCTTCGCCAAACTGGCATGGTCAAAAACTTTTATTCTGGCACTTTTTATCATGCCACTCATAGAGTAGACTGTGTCACATGAAAAAACTGTTCGGGAGCAAACGAAAAAACGCTTCTCCGGACAGCAAAAATCAAAAAAGAAAAGAGGACTCACACTATGGAAAAGAAAAAGAGTTACGGCCTGTTGATCGCAGGCGCCATCCTGCTGATCGCAGGACTCATCTTTACCGTGTACGCACACAATACCAGCTACCAGGAATCCGTCGCCGTCGGCGCCACTCTCTCCGAGGTGAAGGCGCAGGTCAAGGCAGTGGAAGCCGGTACCGCCTCCGGTGACCTGGAGGCCCTGAAGGAACAGCAGACCACCCTTTCCGCACAGAAGCTTTCCCTGGAGCGCCCCTACTCCTACGGCCTGACAATTGTATTTCTCGCAATCCTCCTGACTGTCAAGGGTATCTACAATGCCGTTGTCGGGGTATACAGGGAGTCAAAGACCGACATCAAGCGGCTTGCACAGGCAGGGCTCTTAGCAGCTCTCTGCTATATCGGCTTTGCCGTATTCAAGATTGATATTCCCGTGGGGACAGAAAAAACCGCCTTCCACTTCGGAAACGTGTTCTGTGTGCTGGCGGCACTGCTGCTCGGCGGTTACTGGGGCGGACTCGCAGGCGCCATCGGCATGACCATCGGGGATCTGACGACCTCCTACGTCACAAGCGCTCCCAAGACCTTCCTCTTAAAGCTCTGCATCGGTCTGATCGTCGGCTTTGTGGCACACAAGGTCTTCAAGCTCAGCCGGGAGCATTCCGCAAAGTATGTGACCGCTGCCACCGTCCTCTCCTGCGTCTGCGGCCTTGGCTTTAACGTAGTGGCAGACCCTCTGGTGGGCTACTTCTACAAGACATATCTGCTGGGCGTGCCTCAGGATCTGGCTGCCGCCCTGGCAAAGATCAGTACCCTGACCACAGGAGTAAACGCCATCGTCGCAGTGATCGCGGCATCCATCTTCTATATCGCTCTCAGACCTGCCTTAAAGAAATCCGGGCTGTTTGTGGATGTCACACCTGCCCCCGAAGGCAAGGAA
>CAYPSH010000107.1:0-5611 GCA_964413445.1 uncultured Acetatifactor sp. | reverse complement strand
CGGAGCGGAAAATGTGACCTCCGCTCCGTTTACTTCGGTCGGGAAACGCGAACTACGCCTCCGCTCCGTTTGCTTCACCCGGGAAACGCGAACTCTGCTCCGCTTCGTTTGCTCCGCTCGGGAAACGCGAACTCCGCCTCCGCTCCGTTTGCTCCGCTCGGAAAACGCGAACTCCGCCTTCGCTCCGTTTGCGTAGCGGAAAATCGCTTTGCGATTTTCCTTTATTCTGCTGAAATATATTTATCGATGATTGCCTGGAGTTCGCCGGAGTCTTTTAACTCTGCGAGGGCAGCGTTTACTTTGTCAAGAAGTTCGGTGTTTCCTTTCTTGATTGCCATTGCGTACTCTTCTACGGTCAGAGCTTCATCAAGGATCTTGATGCCCTGATTCTCGGATACGAATACTTTGGCCGGCTCTAAATCGATCACGACTGCATCGATCTTGCCCTGCAGTAACGCCTGGACAGCCTCAAAACCTTTGTTGTAACGCTCGATGGTGGAACCGTCTGCCTCGTAATCGGAAGCGTAGATATCACCGGTAGTACCTAACTGAACGCCGATATATTTGCCTGCCAGGTCATCCGGGCCAGCGATATCGCTGTCATCTTTTACAATGATCACCTGGGAAGCGGTCGTATATGGATCAGAGAAATCTACGTTCTTCAGACGATCTTCGCTTACGGTCATACCTGCCACGCCGATATCTGCCTTGCCGGAAACGATCTCCGGAATAATGGAATCAAATGCGATATCCTCGATCTCCAATGTCATGCCCATCTTCTCTGCGATTGCAGTCGCGATCTCGACATCAATGCCGACGATCTCGCCGCCATCATGATACTCATATGGTGGGAACTCTGCGTTGGTAGCCATTGTCAGGACTCCGCCTGCACCTGTAGTTTCTGCTGCTGTTGTCTCTGCTGCGGTCGTTTCCGCTGCTGCCGTTGTTGCTGCTTCTGTCGCTGCTGTTGTTGCCGCCTCAGTCGCTGCTGCTGTTGTCTCTGTTGCAGAGCTTCCGCATGCGGTCAAAGACCCCATCATCACGGCTGCCATAGCCAATGCCATTACCTGTTTTCTCATAACTATTCCTCCTCATATATATGCACCACTGTGCATAACTATAAAACATTACATGTTATTCATTATACGGCTTTTTTTGAATTATTCAAGTACAACTTTTTTACAGCTTCCTTTGTAATTTTTTCGCCACTTGTTCTTTTCTGTGCTACAATGAGGGAAGCGCCGCTGTGAGTGCGCATGTCCACTCATGGCGGACACCGAATATCAATCCGAAAGGGAGTAAACTTAAGATGTTCCAAATTCTGACAGACCTGATCAAGAAAACAGCCCTGCCCATGACCACTCCGAAGCCCTATTCCATGTTCCACATTCTTTTTTCTGTGGCCGGGATCGTGCTGGCTGTCGGACTGGCCATCCGGCTGGCTGAAAAATTAACGGATAAACAACATACATATGTCCTGGCTTCGTGCGGTATCCTACTTGCAGCTGGCGAGTTGTACAAGCAGTTGTTTCTCTACGTGGTCGTCAACGGCGGCCAGTATGACTGGTGGTATTTTCCATTTCAGCTCTGCAGTACACCGATGTATCTGTGCCTGATATTTCCCTTTTTCCGGAAATTCCCGGAGGTCCGGCGGACGATCTGCACCTATCTGCAGGATTTCTGTCTTCTGGGAGGGGTCATGGCGCTTCTGGAGCCCTCCGGCCTTCTGCACCCTTACTGGACACTGACGCTGCACGGGCTGCTCTGGCACATCCTCCTGATCTTTTTGGGACTTTTCGTCGGTCTCTCCCGGATGGCAGGACGGGGGATCCGGGAATATGGAAAATCCCTTCTCCTGCTCTGGGTGTTCTGCCTGATCGCCATGGGGATCAATATCGCCACGAAAGGGCAGGCAGATATGTTCTATATCTCACCCTACTATCCGGTGACCCAGATCGTCTTCTACCAGATCTCTGTCCGCCTGGGGATTTTTGCCGGGATCCTGATCTACCTGTCCGCCATCTGCCTGGGCGGTCTCATCGTTCATCTCCTGATGACTGCCTGTATCCCTCAGACAACGCATCAATGACCCCTTTTGCGCTCTTTTGCGCCACCCGCAGCGTCAGCTGGGGTTCATGGATATGTTCCAGGTAATGCGCGTCGGAATTGCTGATGATCCGGCAGTTCTCCAGATACGGGTTCTCTTTTCTCAACTGATGAAGCTTCTTTAAATCCTTGACTTCTGCTGTGGTAAACTGACTGTCCGGCGGGACAAAGCCCAGATTGGCGATCAGGCTGTTGGCCGTCTTGTCAATGTGGGCGGGAAACATCACGCCTCCGTATCCCCGCACCAGCGGCCACAGTTCATCAAAGGAGATGTTTGCCGCGTTGATCAGCAGATTCGGCACCGTGCCACAGATCTGGTCGGAGGTGTCGTAGATCAGCTGTCTCCCGAAAATCTCCTCCTTATTCGGAAATGGGATCAGTTTCTCATAGACATACGCATCAAATTCCATGGCTGCCTTCAACTCTTCAAACAGGCAGACCGCATGGACTTCTTCCGAGGTATTGATCTCCATGCCCGGAATTGCCAGTATCCCGTATTCTTCTGCTGCCGCAAGGACTGCAGGACAGTTCTTGCAGGAATTGTGGTCTGTCACTGCGATCACATCCAATCCTTTGATCATAGCCATGCCCACGATATTGGCTGGTGTCATGTCATCATCTCCGCATGGGGAAAGACAGGAATGGATATGAAGGTCATAATATAACTCTTCCATATCATTGTGCAGGCCCGGCAGCGGCATGTTCCCCGTTTACCAGACCATGGATGCGCAGCGCAGCCTCGAAGATCGGTTCTTCCGTAGCCAGAACCGTGACTCCCTGCTCCTTCGCCCTGGCTCTTCCCACCTCATCCAACGCTGCCCCCTCTGCCATAATGATACATGACACATCCGTCAGAGAAGCCACCGCTATGGTATTTACATTGCCCATCACCGTCACCCATGCGCTGTCTGCCGGTGCCCTGCCCATAGCGATACTTAACAGATCGCAGCAAAATACTCCTGTGATCGCGCGTTCCAGTTCCTCGCCGCTGTTAACTACATGAAATATCTTCGTATCGATCAGTTCTTTTACTGTCAAAATACCTTCCCCCTTTGTCTTATTTCCCGCCTTCGGGCTTCTGAACCTTATTGTCGAGATAGGTCATCTCATCCGAAATCCGCTGGATATAATCCTTTAATATATGAAGTGTCTCCGGCCGTCCCTGTTCTTCCTCTGTCATATCATCCGCCAGAATGGAAACCTCCTGGGACAGTTTATGTAAATTCTCCCTCAGATAATAAACACAGTCCCGCTCACTGGCCTCTCCCCGCACAATATCCTCTGCCAGAGCCTTACACGTAGGCGCCCCGCAGGAACCGCAATCCAGCCCGGGCAGTTTCTTGCAAAGACGTTCGACCTGTTCTAACCGGGAAAAACTTTCCATCATGGTATCCCCAAGACGGAACACCGGCTCAAACTGAACCCCGGTCGTCCACGGCACATACTCTTCCTCGCTGCCTTCCATATGACGTCTTGCTACCGGCATGTATTTGCGCAGTTTCTTTAATTTCACCTCTGCAACATACGGATTTTCCACCGTCAGAACACCGCCTACGCAGCCGCCATTGCAGGCATTCAGTTCCACAAACTGCAGTTTTGTGAATTTCTGGTCTTCCAGATCTTCCAGAACCCGGATCACGTTCTCGATCCCATCCGCTGCCAGATAACTCTCCGTGAACAGCCCGCTGGCTTCTCCGCCGCTTCGTCCCCAACTGATGCCGATCTTCCCGGATGTGCTTAACTCCTCGGCGTCCTCTCCAACCGCTTTCATATAGGAAAGAAGCTGAGGATACACATCTTTGATTGCCAGCACATGGTCTACCTGGCTTTTTTCCGTTCCCAGAGGAGCTTTCACATAGGTCACCTTGGAAGGACATGGTGAAATAAATATGATTCCGATCTTCTCTCTCGGAAGCCCCGTCTTTTTCATCGCCCTCTCCGCCGCGATACACGCTGCCACCTCAATCGGCGGATTTAAGGGAAGCAGATGGGGGATCAGATTCGGGAATCTCACCCGGATCAAACGCACCACAGACGGGCATGCCGTGCTGATGAGCGGAAGCTGGTCCTCATGCTCAGAAATGTACTGCCTGGTAGCCTCCGACACGATCTCCGCCCCCGCACTGACCTCCACCACATCATCAAATCCCATGAGTTTCAGCGCATTCAGAACAATATTCACATCATCCAGATTGTTAAACTGACTGTATAGCGACGGTGCCGGAAGCGCCACGGTATACTCATACTTTTTCGTTACGTCACTTTTGTCAAAAGTCGCTATCTTGGCATGATGGGGACAGATGCGAATACATTCCCCACAATCGATACTGTACTTGCCGTTAATCTGCGCCTTCCCATTACGCACACGAATTGCCTGGGTGGGGCAGCGCTTGATGCAGTTGATGCAGCCCTTGCAGAGGGATTCATCCAACCGCACCGAATGATAAAACTTGTCCATGTCTCCACGCCCCTTTCCATTTCTTATTGCGCCTTGCATCAGTTCGCTGCAGTACTCAATCCTGCTTCTCTATATGTACCTTGATCTGCAAAATGATCTGTCTCAACCTCCGCCGCTCCTTTCTCACGCAGACAACCTGACCACCATCGTCACGGTGGTACCCACCCCCAATGTCGTATCGATCTTCATCTCGTCGGAATATTTTTTCATATTTGGAAGCCCCATCCCGGCTCCAAATCCCAGATTTCTCACCTCATCCGGTGCCGTGGACCATCCGGCCTGCATGGCCTGTTCGATATCCGGAATCCCCGGGCCTTTGTCTGCCAGCACCATCCGGATCTGCTCCGGTGATATCTCGACCGTGATCCTGCCGCCCCGTGCGTGGATCACCATATTGATCTCCCCTTCGTACATGGCGATTGATACTTTTCTAACAGCATCCGGTGACACACCGATCTGTTTCAGTTTGCTTTTTACATCGCTGCTGGCTTCTCCTGCCCTGGTAAAATCATCGGGAGAGATCTCATAATTCAGTGTAATCACATCCGCCATTAAATCGCACCTCCATTGAGTCCCGCCTGATAAAGCATCCCACATGCAGAGAACATCCGGTGCCCTGTCTCTAGAATCACCAGATCCCGCTCCTTTGCCATCTCCAAAATCGTCTCATCCGGTTTCTTCCCCCGCACAAAAATGACACATACAATATCCAGCATCTCTGCCGTCCGGATCACCTGCGGATTGCACAGACCTGTCAGCAGGATCGAGTGATCCTTTGAAAAAGCCAGGACATCACTCATCATGTCGGATCCGCAGGCGCTGCGGACCTCCCGGTCCAAATGTTCTTCTCCCACAAGTACCCTGGCTCCCAGCACGTCCATTGCATCTTTGACTGTCATAATTCATCCTCCTTCTCTATGTCTATCGTTTCACAAATTTCCTGCCACTGCCTTTTACACATTCTCCCGCCATGACTTCACTACCTTGTTTTAGCATACCATTGACCCAACTTTAATTCAACATATTTCCTAATTTTTCATTTATTGA